>CAURFY010000112.1:0-7582 GCA_963524115.1 uncultured Bacillus sp. | reverse complement strand
GTATTTTTTCGTACATCTTAAGCCCGGACAGACTGCTTTCTCTTATTTTATAAAGGGAAAAGTTTCTGTTTAGGTCTTTTTTTATTGTATAAGCGGGGAAAAGCCTCGAAAAACTGATATAAAAATGCTAGATAAATGTAGTATTTGGAGAGAATCTGTCGAAAGTTCGGGGGGAGGGATTTGATGAAAGCAAAGGTTGCAGTCATAATGGGGAGCAAATCTGACTGGGAAACAATGAAGTATGCTTGTCAAAGTTTAGAGCGGTTAGGGGTTCCGTTTGAAAAAAAGGTAGTGTCAGCACACAGAACAACAGATCTAATGTTTGAATTTTCGGAAACGGCAAAACAAAGAGGGATACAGGTCATCATTGCTGGAGCAGGGGGAGCTGCTCATTTACCTGGGATGGTGGCTGCGAAGACGACATTACCAGTGATTGGAGTTCCGGTGCAATCACGAGCATTAAATGGTCTCGATTCACTATTATCGATTGTGCAAATGCCGGGGGGAATTCCTGTTGCTACTGTAGCAATTGGAACAAGTGGTGCCACTAATGCAGGTTTATTGGCAGCACAGATATTGGCCATAGCGGATTCTGAGCTTGCAGACCGCATCGAAATGTTCAGGCAGGAAACGAAGCTAGCTGCCATTGAAAGCAGTGATGAACTTGCCTAACATGGTTATTTTGCCAGGACAAACAATTGGTATTATTGGTGGAGGTCAATTAGGGAGAATGATGGCTCTCGCTGCAAAAGCACAAGGGTTTCGAATTGCGGTAATGGACCCAAATCCTGATTCACCTTGTGGTCAAGTAGCAGACTACAAAATTATCGGGGCTTATGACGATGAGGCTGCTATCAAGCGACTTGCTAAAATGAGTGATGTGATTACTTATGTGTTTGAAAATATTGATGAGGATACGCTTAAGTCGATTAGCCATTTAGTTCATGTTCCTCAAGGTACTAATCTATTGGAAATCACTAAGGATCGTATTGCAGAAAAGACGGCCATTCAGGCAGCTGGGATTGAGGTTGCTCCATTTGCCGTAATTCAAACGAAACAGGAAATTTATGATACCATAAAGGTGCTTGGCTTCCCTGCTGTTTTGAAAACTTCAAGAGGTGGCTATGATGGGAAAGGTCAGCTGGTGATAAGATGTGAAGATGATATAGCTGATGCTGATTCATTATTAGACCATGGGGTGTGTGTCCTTGAGAAATGGATGCCATTTACGAAAGAGATTTCAGTGATTGTATCTAGAAATAGAAAAGGTGATACAGCAGTTTTCCCCGTTGCTGAGAATATCCATGTTAATAATATTTTGCACCAGACAATCGTGCCAGCAAGAATAGGTGAAGCGGCACAAAATGGTGCTATTCAAGCAGCGCTTCGACTTGTCGAATCATTGGGAATGATTGGGACTCTTGCTGTCGAAATGTTTGTGATGGATGACGAAGCGATTTATATTAATGAATTAGCCCCTAGACCACATAACTCTGGTCATTATTCAATTGATGCCTGCGAAACTTCACAATTTGAGCAGCATATTAGAGCCATTTGCAACTGGCCGTTAGGGAGTACAAACCTATTAAAGCCTGTGGTGATGGTCAACATTTTAGGGGAACACCAAGCAAAATTATTAGAAAAAATACCAACACTTTCCAATTGGAAGATTCATCTGTATGGAAAAAAGGAAGCTAAAACGGGTAGGAAAATGGGCCATGTCACTCTTTTAAGAGAAACAGTCGAAGAAGCCGTTCTAGAAGCAGATGATAGCCAAATTTGGGACAGTGTCATATTGATCGGAGGATAAAACATGATTGAGCGTTATACTCGCCCAGAAATGGGAGCGATTTGGACAGAACAAAACAAGTTTCAGGCATGGTTGGAAGTTGAGATTTTGGCTTGTGAGGCGTGGGCTGAGCTGGGTGAAATTCCAAAAGAAGATGTGAAAAAGTTGCGCGAAAATGCAACTTTTGATATTAACAGAATTAATGAAATCGAAGAACAAACAAGACATGACGTTGTTGCGTTTACTCGTGCAGTATCTGAGACTTTAGGTGAAGAACGTAAATGGGTTCATTACGGATTAACTTCCACGGATGTTGTAGATACAGCTTTGTCTTACCTTATTAGACAAGCAAATCAAATTTTAATAAAAGATATAGAAAATTTTGTTGAGATTTTAAAAAATAAAGCAGTAGAGCACAAATATACAGTCATGATGGGCCGTACTCATGGAGTTCATGCTGAACCAACAACCTTTGGTTTAAAGCTTGCTCTTTGGTATGAAGAAATGAAGAGAAATCTTGAACGGTTCAAACAGGCAACAACTGGAATTGAATTTGGTAAGATTTCTGGGGCGGTTGGTACATATGCAAACATCGACCCATTTGTGGAAAAATATGTTTGTGAGAATTTAGGGTTACAGGCGGCACCAAATTCAACACAAACGCTTCAACGTGACCGTCATGCACACTATATGTCAACATTGGCTCTAATCGCGACATCTATTGAAAAATTTGCCGTGGAAGTTAGAGGATTGCAAAAGAGTGAAACTCGGGAGGTTGAGGAATTTTTCGCAAAAGGTCAAAAAGGTTCTTCAGCTATGCCACATAAACGTAACCCGATTGGTTCTGAAAACATGGCCGGATTAGCTAGAGTAATTCGCGGTTATATGTTGACAGCTTACGAGAATGTACCACTTTGGCATGAACGGGATATTTCCCATTCTTCTGCTGAACGAATTATTATTCCAGACGCAACGATTGCATTAAATTATATGCTTAATCGCTTTGGTAACATTATTAAAAACTTAACGGTTTTTCCAGAAAATATGAAACGAAATATGGGTAGAACTTTTGGCCTTATTTACTCTCAACGCGTTCTTCTTGCACTGATAGACAAAGGACTTTCCCGCGAAGAGGCATATGATACAGTTCAGCCGAGAACAGCGGAAGCTTGGGATAAGCAAGTACAGTTCCGTGACTTAATCGAAGCCGATGAAAAAATTACGGCTCATCTTTCCCCAGCTGAAATCGCTGATTGCTTTGATTACAGCTACCATTTACAACATGTGGATACCATTTTTGATCGTCTAGGACTATAAATATTCATTATTATTAATAAAAAGGTGAAGGTTCATCCTTTGCCTTTTTATACCCAACATGTACTGAACATTCCTAATATTTGCATTTAAGACCACTATTTGGTTAGCTGAAGGGAGAGAAGGGCACGTTCTTCCGTCTTGACCCAAAGACAAGAGAATCCGCCCGAATTAGATGAAAGAACTACTTTATGAAGGTAAGGCAAAGAAAATTTATAGTACTGATGATGAGAATGTTGTCTTAGTACAATATAAGGATTCTGCCACAGCATTTAATGGAGAAAAGAAGGCAAATATCATAGGAAAAGGTCGTTTAAATAACGAAATTACAAGTTTGCTATTTTTAAAGCTTCATGAACAAGGTATCGAGACTCACTTTATCAAACAACTTTCTGAAACAGAACAGCTTGTTAAAAAAGTAAGCATTATTCCATTAGAGGTTGTTTCTCGAAATGTAGCAGCAGGAAGTCTTTCCAAACGCTTAGGAATGGAAGAAGGTCAAGCTTTATCAAAGCCAATTGTGGAGTTTTATTATAAGGATGACGATTTAGGGGATCCTCTTGTTAACGTGGATCATGTTCTAGAACTTAAGATTGCGACAGTTGAGGAACTTGAAATATTAAAAGAAAAGGCACTAAATATTAATGCGATTTTATCAAGCTTTTTTGCAGAATTAGGAATTCGTTTAATTGATTTTAAATTAGAATTTGGAAAAGATCATACCGGAAAAATTGTATTAGCGGATGAAATTTCTCCTGATACTTGTAGATTATGGGATGCAAAGACAAATGAAAAGCTCGATAAGGATGTATTTCGCCGTGATTTAGGTAATCTCACTGATGCATATGAAAATATTTTAGCTAGACTAGGAGGCATTCAGCATGGTTAAGGTTAAAGTTTTTGTTACGTTAAGAGAAAGTGTATTGGATCCACAGGGGAAGGCAGTCAATCATGCTTTACATTCTTTAGGATATGAAGAAATCAAAGACGTGCGTATTGGTAAATATATGGAACTTTTCGTTGATACTACAGGTCGTGATGTAGATACAGTTGTAAAGGAAGCTTGTGATAAGCTGTTAGCTAATCCGGTTATTGAGGATTTCCGCTATGAAATAGAGGAGAGTGTCTCCCAATGAAATTTGCGGTAATCGTTTTTCCTGGTTCGAATTGTGACGTTGATATGTATTCTGCGATTAAAGATGAACTAGGATCTGATGTTGAATACGTTTGGCATGCAGAGAAAGATTTAGATCGCTTTGATGCGATTCTTTTACCAGGTGGATTTTCTTATGGAGATTATTTAAGATGTGGTGCGATTGCCCGTTTCAGTAATATCATGAATGAAATTAAGAAAGCGGCTGAAGCAGGGAAACCAGTTTTGGGTGTCTGTAATGGATTCCAAATTTTACTTGAAGCTGGACTATTGCCAGGTGCATTAAGACGAAATGAAAGTCTTAAATTCATTTGTAGACCAGTTGACCTTAAAGTTGAAAACAATAATACGTTATTTTCAAATGAATATGAACAAGGCGAAATTATTTCTGTCCCCGTAGCACATGGTGAAGGAAACTATTATTGTGACGAAGAAACGTTGAAAAAGATGCAGGAAAATAACCAAATCGTCTTTACTTATGTAGACAATCCAAATGGAAGTCTTGAAAATATTGCTGGTATCATAAATGAGCGCGGAAATGTATTAGGAATGATGCCACATCCTGAAAGAGCGGTCGATGAGCTTCTTGGAGGAGCAGATGGGCTTAAGGTATTTAAATCGATCGTAAAACAATGGAGGGAATCATATGTCGTTAAAGCTTGAACCAACTCCCGAGCAAATTAAATCTGAAAGAATTTATGCTGAAATGGGTATGTCTGATGCGGAATTTACTATGGTTGAAAAGATTCTCGGCCGTACGCCAAATTACACAGAAACAGGACTTTTTTCAGTAATGTGGTCTGAGCACTGCAGCTATAAAACTTCAAAGCCTGTTTTAAGAAAGTTCCCGATAACTGGTGAAAAAGTACTTCAAGGACCAGGAGAGGGCGCTGGAATTGTTGATATCGGTGATAATCAAGCAGTTGTTTTTAAAATAGAAAGTCATAACCATCCATCGGCAATCGAGCCTTATCAAGGAGCTGCCACAGGTGTTGGTGGTATTATCCGTGATGTCTTTTCAATGGGCGCTAGACCAATTGCGATGTTGAACTCTTTACGATTTGGAGAACTTTCCGACTCTGCTCGTGTTCGTTACCTATTTAAGGAAGTAGTTGCTGGTATAGCCGGGTATGGAAACTGCATGGGAATCCCAACCGTAGGCGGTGAGGTTCAATTCGACCCTTCCTATGATGGCAATCCATTAGTAAATGCCATGTGTGTTGGTTTAATCGACCATAAGGATATTAAGAAGGGTCAAGCTCATGGGGTTGGAAATACAGTCATGTATGTTGGGGCCAAAACAGGTCGTGATGGAATTCATGGAGCAACATTTGCTTCTGAAGAGTTGACTGATGCTTCAAGTGAGGATCGCCCAGCAGTTCAAGTGGGAGACCCATTCATGGAGAAGTTGTTATTAGAAGCATGTTTAGAATTAATTCATTGTGATGCACTTGTTGGTATACAAGATATGGGAGCAGCTGGATTAACTAGCTCAAGTTCTGAAATGGCAAGTAAAGCTGGATCAGGAATGGAATTAAATCTTGATTTTGTTCCACAACGTGAAACAGGAATGACACCATATGAAATGATGCTTTCTGAATCGCAAGAGCGGATGCTCATTGTTGTGCAAAAAGGCAGGGAGCAAGAAATCGTTGATATTTTTTCAAAATATGATCTTGAAGCTGTCTCTGTTGGTGTAGTAACGGATGATAAAATGTACCGCTTGATTCATCAAGGGAAAGTTGTTGCTAATGTGCCTGTAGATGCATTAGCAGAGGATGCACCAGTATATCAAATGCCTTCCTCAGAACCACAGTCTTTCCGTGATTTTCAAGCGATGGAAAATGAAGTGCCTGAGGTAGAGAATTTCGGTGAAACATTGCTGCAATTATTACAGCAACCTACTATCGCTTCTAAGGAATGGATTTATGATCAATACGATTATATGGTTCGGACAAACACAGTTGTAGCACCAGGATCTGATGCAGCAGTTCTTCGTATAAGAGGAACCGAAAAAGCGCTAGCAATGACAACTGACTGTAATTCACGCTACCTTTATTTAGATCCAGAAACAGGCGGAAAAATTGCCGTAGCTGAAGCTGCTAGAAATATCATTTGCTCTGGTGCGGAACCACTTGCTGTTACAGATAACCTGAATTTTGGTAATCCGGAAAAGCCAGAAATTTTTTGGCAAATTGAGAAATCAGCAGATGGGATTTCTGAAGCTTGTCGCAAGCTAAATACCCCAGTAATCGGCGGAAATGTATCTATGTATAATGAAACGAATGGAGAAGCTATCTATCCAACACCGGTTATCGGAATGGTGGGGTTAGTTACTGATCTTAAACATATAACTACTCAATCCTTTAAGGAAGCCGGGGACCTTGTTTATCTATTAGGTGAAACAAAGGCTGAATTTGGCGGTAGTGAGCTTCAAAAAATGCAAAATGGAAAAATTTACGGAAAATCTCCATCTATCGATTTAGCAGTAGAAAGCGAATATCAACAAAGCGTGTTAGCTGCCATTCGCGCAGGATTAGTTGCGTCAGCGCATGACTTAGCAGAAGGCGGCCTTGCTGTTGCGATAGCTGAAAGTGCAATTGGTTCTAATGGACTTGGAGCGGATATTAAGGTTTTAGGAAATCCAGTTTCGGCACTATTCAGTGAATCACAATCTCGTTTCTTATTGACTGTTAAAAAAGAAAACCAACAAGAATTCGAAAAATTAGTAGGTGCAACTTTAATTGGTGAAGTTACAGCTGAACCAGTTTTAAATATTACTCAAGATGATATAACTCTTATTTCAGAGCAAATTGAGAATTTAGAGAAGGCTTGGAAAGGAGCTATTCCATGCTTGCTGAGTTAAAAGGCCTAAATGAGGAGTGCGGAATCTTCGGCGTTTGGGGACATCAAGATGCTGCTAGCATTACCTATTATGCCCTTCATGCCCTTCAGCACCGAGGTCAGGAAGGGACAGGAATTGTTGTCACTGACGGAGCAAAATTGGAGATCATCAAAGGTGAAGGTCTTGTCACAGAAGTTTTTACCTCAGAAGTCATGTCTAAGTTATCTGGTAAGTCTGCTATTGGCCATGTTCGTTATGCAACCGCAGGAGGTAGTGGTTATGAAAATGTACAACCACTGTTGTTCAATTCGGAATCTGGCAGTCTAGCTCTAGCTCATAATGGGAATTTAGTTAACGCGAAATTAATTAAATCGATTCTTGAGCAACAAGGGAGTATTTTTCAAACAAGTTCAGATACAGAGGTACTAGCACATTTAATTCGCCGTAGTGGTGAGCGTAGAATTAAGGAGCAAGTGAAGAG
>CAURFY010000111.1:0-7605 GCA_963524115.1 uncultured Bacillus sp. | reverse complement strand
TGCCTCGGTTATGTCCGAAGACAGGGCACCTTCGGACATAAGATGGCAAAAATGCTTCGGTTGTGTCCGAAGACAG
The DNA here is from genome assembly GCA_963524115.1 of uncultured Bacillus sp. GTDB lineage: Bacteria > Bacillota > Bacilli > Bacillales > Cytobacillaceae > Bacillus_BU. The sequence goes on along the minus strand of CAURFY010000111.1, from coordinate 7,529 downwards.
GGCACCTTCGGACATAAGATGGCAAAAATGCCTCGGTTATGTCCGAAGACAGGGCACCTTCGGACATAAGATGGCAAGAATGCCTCGGTTATGTCCAAAGACAGGGCACCTTCGGGCAAAAGATGGCAAAGATGCCTCGGTTATGTCCGAAGACAGGGCACCTTATTACAAATAGGTTAACCGTTTCTTTATACTTCATGGATATCAGTTTTTACTTCTTTTAGATCCTTTTGAAGTTCCATTAGGAATTCTAAAATTTGTTTTTTCATTCCTTTTTACCCCAACTATTTTTATTATAAGATATTTATTTCCTACTATCTTTTATTTTGAACCACCTAATCAGCGGGCATATTTAACAGAGTCTTTCGGAAAAGCAATTTTCAAAAGATAGATATTGTCTCATCTGAAAAAGGAATAAGCGATTGTAAAATTTCTCATACTACCTTTGATGAACTTACAAAGGAGCTGTGAAGATATGGGAAGAACAAAGCTAGGAAATGCAAATGCGAACCGCAATAATAATAAAAAACTTGGCAACCGTACGAGTGAAGAGCTGGTTGAGTTTTCAACAGGTGAAGATAAAGGAAGACAACCAGATATTAAGGACTCTAATATGGCTGAAGAAAACAAATAATTGGGGTAGAGGGCTCGGATAAATGAAGGAGCCCCTGCCCTTTTTGCTTTTATTGCAAGCTGTATTTTGATTAAAGAACCACAAAGCAAACGAAATTCAGTCCTTTTTCTTCGAATAATAATCTACCTTTTTAATATTTACTCCGACAAACGTTTCAATAATGGCTTGTGCCCCGGAAATCGATAATATAAAAATTAAGATTTTGGCATACCTTGGCACCAATAAAAAGAAGCCACCTAATAAAACCGCACTCCAGACCCCTGCACACCAATAACAATTTAATAAATAACCAAACATCGATTTAGGAACCTCTTTCACTTCCTTTCCATGATCCGTTTCAACTTCAATTTTTTTCATAAACGGCTTGCGTACAAATTCAGTAATTTTATCAAAAACAATCAAGTGTGTTAATCGATAGCTCGCCAATATAAGCATGATGTATGACATCCAAGTGATATCCTTCATGAAAAGACCCCTTAATAACCACTTTTTTGCTTATTATCACCTCAAAAAATCTTGTTTATGTACTTTTATCGTTAGCGGTCTTACTAGAACTAAGTCTAAAGTCTGATAACAAAATCAAGCTTAGGCTCGTTATGAGAAAGCTGATTTCTAGGTAAGATGGAAACATGAAAGGAGGAATACAAAAATGATGAAAAAAATCGGATTATTAATAGCAGGTGGTATTGCAGCATTCGTGTTGATTTCAAACCTTGGTTCAGTGGTAGGGTTGGCAATAAGCTTGTTCATTTTATACTTTGTATTTAAAAAGTTTTTGAAAGCTCACAAGCTTTTTGCAAAAATTTGCTGGGGAATGATCGGCTTAGTGGTCTTAATGGCGACTGCAGCTAATGCACCTGCGATATTAGCGATTGCTGCAGCTTATATTTTATACCTGATTTATAAAAACTGGAACAAAAGCAAATCAGTAGTAGTTGATGATTTTGAAACAAGTGACCCATTTACTAACTTTGAAAAACAATGGTCACAAATAAATAAAAATTATTAATAAAGGAGAGAACCTAAATGAGCAACCTATTTACAAGAATTAAAAACACAGTATTAGCAGACTTAAATGAGGTATTAGATCAAAAGGATCAAAAAAATCCAATTGCCTTGTTAAACCAGTATTTACGCGAATGTGAATTAGAAACCGAAAAAGTTAGAAAGCTTGTAGAACGTCAATATTCTTTAAGAGATCAATTTTCACGTGAATACCAACTAGCTAAAGAGTTTGCAGAAAAGCGTAATCGCCAAGCAGAAATTGCCTCCCAAGCCGGGGAAACGGACCTATACCAATTTGCACTAAATGAAAAGGTTCAATATGAAGATCGTGCTCTAAGATTGAAAGAATCACTTCAAACTGTTCTGAACCAGGTTGGAGAGTTAGAACAAAAATACGAAGAAATGAAACACAAATTGAAAGACATGCATATTCGCCGGTTGGAATTAATGGGGCGTGAGAATGTTACCCGTGCCCACAATCGAATCAACAAAGTTCTTGAAAATAATACTTATTCCAATCAATCGTTCTCACGTTTTGAAGAAATAGAATCTTATCTTGATCGCCTAGAGCAACAAGTAAATAGTGCATACTATCGTAATACAATTGATGCAAGGATTGCACAATTAGAAAAAGGAACAAAAAGTGAGGAAAAGCTTTCTATCTAATAACTAAAACTGTTATTCTAAAAGGGCGTAGGAAGTTTTCTACGTCCTTTGGTCCTATAATAATCAAGACGCTTCAGCATTTCGGTTTGTCTAGCTAAAGCGCCTAGCCCCGACTGGTCTAGCCGATCCGTCCAGAAGGTTTAAGAACAACCTTCCGGCCGGCTCGTCTTATGCTAGTCGGGGCTGACCAAGGCGCTTTAGCATTTCGGTGAGAGGAGGTTTGGCCCGTGCTAAACAAAATAAAGAATGATTTATTCAGTTGGCTTGTCTTATTTAGCATCTTATTGCTGTTACTGGAGGTTTTGTTTTTCAATAAAGGCCTAATTTTCTCTCTCCTCTTAGCAGCTGGAATGGTTTACTACGGTAGAAAACGGATCGAGCAAAATAGAAAGCGTGGCAAGTTTATATTTTGGTGTGGAATCGTATTTTTTTCAATAAGTGTCTTTGGTATGATTACTTTTCGGCTTTTATTGCTAGCTATTTTTATCTATTTGGTCATCCAATTCGCTCAGTCTAAAAAAAATCCAAAAATTGAACTTCCGATTATTAAGAATCCCATGGAATTTGATCCTTTTTCCAAGGAGAATCTCGTCCATCAACAACCCCTATTTAAAAATGTCCTGTTTGGGGATCAAAAAACACCTGAGCGAACGTATGATTGGGATGATATCAACATTCAAACCGGCGTTGGCGATACGGTCATAGATTTAAGTTATACTGTCCTCCCAAAAGGGGAAACTGTCATATTTATTCGGAATATTATTGGTAATATTCAAATCTTGGTTCCTTATGATTTGGAAGTCAGTGTCCATCATTGCGTCGTAGTAGGGTCAGTTAATATTCTTAATTATCATGGAGCAAAGGTATTTAATCAAAATATACATGTTCAAACTCCTGGCTTTGATAAATCAGAACAAAAAATTAAGATTTTCACCTCATTAATTGTAGGCGATATTGAGGTGAGAAGAATATGAGCATGGTGCACCGCCAAGTTTTTATGGGATTATTTATTTCCATCATTTTGTTTCTCCTTTTCTCAGTGGGGTATTTTTTCACCTTCCCATTGTCTGACTGGAGCGAACTTTGGGAAAGACAAGTAATGGATATTCCATTTATCATATCTGTCCCCAGTATCTGCGTCGCCATCGGTATCTTATTTGGGGCAATATCTGGCATAACATGGCGAAGACAGCTTCAAACAGTGGATCAAATGCTTCATGATCTTGAAGAAGGTCGACAAATAGAAGCGAAGGATTTACACGGAGTAGTCGAACTAGAATCTATCAGTCGTCGGATTGGAAAAATTCAAAAGCAAATGAGTGAACAGGTTAAGCTCACACAACGGTTAACCACGGAGAAAGTAGAAGGCGTGGAAAATCAAATTCAGGAAATTATTTCACAGGAACGAAATCGATTGGCGCGTGAACTTCATGATTCAGTTAGCCAACAATTATTTGCTGCTTCGATGATGATGTCTGCCATCAATGAAACCAGATCTACTAGTGATGATCGAGAAACGAAACAGTTAAAAATGGTTGAAGAAATGATCCATCAGTCGCAATTAGAAATGCGCGCTTTGCTTCTACATTTACGTCCTGTTGCTTTAAAAGGTAAGTCCCTTCAAGAAGGGATGGAAGAGTTGTTAAGCGAACTTGCTCAAAAGGTATCCATGATCATCCACTGGAAAATTGAACACTTTCACTTAGATAAAGGCGTTGAGGATCATTTATTTCGCATTCTCCAGGAGTCTGTGTCCAATACATTACGACATGCAAAGGCAACAAAATTGGAAGTCCTGCTGATTGAAAGGGACGATTTAGTCATCTTGCGTGTAGTTGATGACGGGGTAGGATTTGACGAAGGGGAAACGAAGGCTGGCTCTTATGGATTACAAAATATATATGAACGAGCACTAGAAATTGGCGGTACCATTAAAATCATTAGTGTGAAAAACAAAGGGACTCGACTTGAAGTGAAAATACCATTGTTAAAAAAAGGGGAGGAAAGCGTTGATTAAAGTTGTATTTGTGGACGACCATGAAATGGTACGAATTGGTGTGTGCTCCTATTTATCTGCTCAGCCTGACATTGAGGTTGTTGGTGAGGCAGATAACGGGAAAACTGGCGTCGAGTTAGCCCTTTCACTACGACCTGATATCATCTTAATGGACCTAGTCATGCCAGAGATGGATGGCATCGAAGCAACAAAAAACATAATCGAAAGTTGGCCAGATGCCAAAATCATTATCGTCACTAGTTTTTTAGATGATGAAAAAGTGTATCCGGCTTTAGAAGCTGGTGCAACAAGCTATATGTTGAAAACTTCGAAGGCTAGTGAAATTGCCAATGCGGTTCGGGCTACATATCTGGGTCAATCGGTTCTTGAACCTGAAGTGACTGGAAAAATGATGATGAAAATGCGTCAGAAACAAACCCTTTTACCGCATGAAGAACTAACGAGCAGAGAAATGGAAATTTTGCTGTTAATGGCGGAAGGAAAGGCTAACCAGGAAATAGCGGATGAGCTCTATATTGCTCTCAAGACCGTTAAGACACATGTAAGCAATATTCTTAGCAAATTAGCGGTCCAGGACCGGACTCAAGCTGTAATATATGCTTTTAAACATTCATTAGTAAAATAATAAAAGGGAAGCCTTAAGATCAACTGTTACGACAGTTGATCCTAAGGCTTCCTTTTATGTAAATGGTGATTAAAAATTAAACCAGATTTTTATTTTTGTAAATATTCTCCGGGCTTGTCACATAAATTTAGTAAAGGGAAAGACAAACGTTAAGGAGAATTAAATGAATACGATTTTTCGAGGTACATTGCTGCTGATATTAGCGTCATTTATTAGTGAATGTGTTGAGTTCGTGGTTAATATGGCTTTAGCCAAAGAATTAGGGGAGAGAGGAATGGGGCTGTATATGACCATTCTGCCAACCATTTTTCTGATATTCTTGTTATCGAGCTACGAACTGCCCATTTCAATATCAAAATTTATTGCGGAGAAGGAAACCAAATTCCACCGAAGTATGCTCCAGCATGCAATCAGATTGGTGATCATTTCTACTAGTGTTTTATTACTTGCAGCCATGTTTATTCTTCCGTTTATTAGTGTATTTGACGTGTATGACCCTCGTATTCGCTGGTTGGTAATCATATTAATACCGATCGTCTCATTTTCATCGATTGCCAAGGGTTTTTTTATGGGAATGCATCAGATGGGGAAAATTGCCATTTCGAACTTTTTGCGAAAAATACTTCAACTGTTGTTGCTCGTATCTATCTTTCATTTATTTGAATTTGATCTCAATAAGGCGCTATTAATTGCTCTTTGCACATTAGTTGGTAGTGAATTGGTGGTATTTATATATTTGTTTCATATGTTTATTATTCAGTATCGGCAGCTTAAACATCAATCATATCAACAAATAAGTGGTAGAAAGGTTCGCCAAAGCTTGATGGCGGTATCGATTCCAACCACTGCATTAAGACTTTTTAATGCATTAACAAATGCGATTGAACCCTTTCTGATTAAGGCGGCGTTAGTTCATTCAGGGCTAACCGCGACAGGAGCTACCGAACAATTTGGTTTATTAGCAGGGGTTGCAATGACAATTGGCTTTTTTCCGGCGTTTATTGCTCACTCTTTATTGATTGTCCTAATTCCAACTGTTTCGAAGGCTTATGCCGACCATGACTTCGGGAAACTGCAAAAGTTGTTACAACAGGTCATGTCGGTAACGCTAGTTTATGGAACGGTTGCTGTCACTGTTTTTTATTTCTTTGCAAAGCCTCTTACTAATTTATTTTTTCACTCGGATTCGGCAGCTTGGTATTTGCAGATGCTCTGGCCCTATTTCTTGTTTCACTTTTTTGTAATCCCTATGCAAGCCTATCTAATAGGACTCGGCCTTGTCAAAGATGCTTTCATTCATACTGTTTGGTCAACAATCTTCTCGTTCTCCCTCATGTATTTTTTAGGATCTTCCCATCAGTTTCACATGGGGGGAATCATCATTGGAATGAATGGTGGTATTCTTTTATTAACCCTGATGCACTATTTGACCATTTGTAAGAAAATCGGGATATCCTTCACTTTGAAGAACACAATGAAAAGACACTACGAGGTAAGAGACAGACGATTGTAGGATTCAAAATGAGGAAATAAACTAACCCCGCATTCCATGTGAAATGCGGGGTTAGTTTGTATATTTTTTAGTCATCGCTGCCCAGTATTCCAAAGATCCGCAATATGTTGAGGAACAGATTGATAAAGTCTAAATAAAGATTTAGAGCCATTAAAGGGACTTCCTCAGCGCTAACTCCATAATGCTTCATTCTGTTAAAATCAAACAGCACATAGCCACTAAAGACTAATACACTAATAAATGAGAAAGCTAACATACCTGTCGAGCTTATCTGAAAAAAGATATTAAATACGCTAATTGCGATTAACGCGAGTAGAGCAGCCATCAACATCCCACTCAAAAAAGATAAATCCCGCTTAGTTTTTGTAGCATAAATAGCTAATCCGGAAAATACAACCGTTGTTGTACCGATTGCCATTAACACAGCATTTGCACCAATTAAGGCAAGGTAATGAGAGATAATTGGGTAAGTGGTAATCCCTGAAATAAACGTAAAGGAATACAGGAATGTATACGAAATGGACTTTTTGCGACGCAAGAAGAATGCACCAAGTAACATGGCTAGTTCTAGAATCATAAGTGGCATAAATAGTGCTGGTGGAACAAAATAACCTGCTGCCATCCCTAGAACAGCAAATGCAAGAGATAGAGCAAACGCTCTTAAAACTGAAGGTAAAAATTCAGTTCGTGTATGTGCATACATTAAATTCACCTCTTAGTTTTGTTTTCTTCTAATAATACGCTTGTAATACAAGTTAGTTTCATTTTTTAAGAAAATTCCTCTATTTTTTTGTTAATACTCTTTTTCTTTTGCTCCTTGTTTTAACAAATCACGGATTTCCATAAGCAATACTTCCTTTTGGTCTATTGTTACTGTAGGTTTTGCCTCTTCTTCTTTCTTTTTAAAGCGATTTAATAATCGGATAACGATAAAAATAGTGAAAGCAATAATCAAAAAATCGACAACCGTTTGGATAAAAGATCCATATTTGAAATCCGCTTTTCCAACCGGGATCATAAGCTCTGTGAAATCGATACCTCCACTTAGAAGACCTATTATAGGCATGAT
>CAURFY010000110.1:0-7622 GCA_963524115.1 uncultured Bacillus sp. | reverse complement strand
CCATCAACCTGTTTGATTTGTTTATATCTTCCTAAAATAACCCCTAATCCGGAACTATCCATAAATGTCAATCCCTCGAGGTTTAAAACAATATGACGAATGTTAGAATCCTCTATTGCTTTGGATGCAAGTTCGCGAAGCTTTTCTGCGGTGTGGTGGTCTAATTCTCCAGCTAAACGAATGCATAATACATCATGCTTGATAACCAATTCAATGTTTAGACTCACTATCCAATGCCTCCTTACTTTGATATAGTGAGTCAATTCGCTGCTGGTAGAACCGAATCCTTCTTTACGGACAAAACTAGTGTTGATTCGCTAAAAGTAGTTTTCAATAACAAGGTTTCGACACTTGTTAATTGCCTATTTTAGAGAACATACCAAATGACCGTTTGTATAATTCCCACCATGTTGCTGTTTTCACTGTTTCACCTGCAACCAATGGACTTTGGACAACTACTTTTCCTTTACTCACTAATTGGAGAGTCCCAACTTTATCACCTTTATTGATTGGTGCTTTTATTTTTTTCTCAATGATAATCTGCTTCTTTACATCGTTAATACTTTCTCCTTTTTTAGTTAAAAGAGAAACCGACTCGCTGGTCACCACGGTTAATTTTTTCTTATTTCCTTTACTTACCTTTGCTTCCCCAATAGCAATATTTCGCTTATAGATTGGGTGAGTTTTATATTGAGCAAATGCGTAATCCAACAGCTTTGTCACCTGGGCATTTCGTTCCTTTGATGTTGGAGCACCAAACACAACGGCAATGACACGCATACCGTCTTTTTGGGCTGTTGCTGTTAAACAATATTTAGCATCATTTGTGAATCCTGTTTTTAAACCATCCACCCCAGGATAAAAACGGACAAGCTTATTAGTATTCACAAGCCAAAACTTATTATCGGTATTTTCTCGTAAATAGGCTTCATAGGTCCCAGTAAATTTCGTAATGTCTTGGTATTTTAAAAGTTCCTTTGCCATCATGGCCATGTCATGAGCTGTACTATAGTGATCTTTGATTGGAAGACCTGTAGTATTTTGAAATTTAGTATCTTTTAATCCTAGCTCTTTGGCCTTTTTATTCATCATTTCTACGAATGCCGGTTCTGAGCCTGCAATCCGTTCAGCCATCGCAACGGAAGCATCATTCCCGGAGCCGATTGCAATTCCTTTAAGCATTTCTTGAGTGGTCATTTCTTCTCCAGGTTCTAAGAAAATTTGTGATCCACCCATTGACGCCGCGTACTCACTTGTACGAATTTTTTCGTTGATGTCAATCTTTCCTTTATCGAGTGCTTCCATGATTAAGAGCATGGTCATTATTTTTGTCATACTGGCCGGTGGCAATTGTTCGTTACTGTTTTTCTCATATAGCACCGTGCCTGTATCTCGTTCAATTAAAATGGCAGACCTGGCGTTGTCGACAAGCTGTGAACTTTTTTCCTCTGCTGAAACTGATGGTATAACAAAAGTTAGTGTCAGTAATATCGCTATTACGATTGGCATAATTCGTTTCATTACCATAAACCTCCCATTCTTAATAGCCTTCATTTTTCACCATTCAGACCCTTTTTATACAAATAATTCCTCGCTTGGGTAAAATTTTAATATTTTATCGCGCAAAAAAAAGGCGCCAAGGCTATAAATTAACCTTGGCGCTTTCTCAACTGAGCTTATTCTGTTATTTGTTCATAAATTAGTTGTGGAGGTTTAACTGCTGTATCAGAAAGTTTGATGCTTTGATAAAGCTTTTCCTCTACAGTAGTAACATTTTCAAAATTGCTGTAAATCGTTACAAGTGATTCGCCCTTCGCCACTTTATCCCCAATTTTCTTACGCAACATCAGACCCACTGCCAAATCGATTTCCGATTCTTTTGTCGCCCTTCCAGCTCCAAGTAACATCGCTGCAGTACCGACCGCATCGGCGACGATTTCAGCAACATACCCATCTGCCAACGCTGGCAATTCAAAGCAATAGGCTGCCCGCGGAAGCTTGGTCGGATCATCAACAACCGAGCCATCCCCACCTTGTGAACTTAGGAATAACTTCATCCTCTCAAGTGCAGAACCATCACGGATTGCAGTTTCCAGAAGTCTTCTGGCTGCTTCAAGCGTATCTGCTTTTTTTGCCAATAACACCATATAACTTCCTAATGTTAAACAAAGCTCAGTTAAATCCTCAGGACCTTCCCCTTTTAACGTATCAATCGCTTCTTTTACCTCGAGCGCATTTCCAATCGCATATCCAAGTGGCTGGTTCATATCAGAAATGACGGCCATCGTTTTCCGACCTACATTATTGCCAATCCCCACCATTGCCTTAGCAAGTTCTCGCGACTGCTCTAGTGTTTTCATGAAAGCTCCGGCACCCGTTTTCACATCCAACACGATAGCATCTGCACCGGCGGCAATTTTTTTACTCATAATCGAACTAGCGATGAGCGGAATACTATTTACGGTCGCAGTCACATCACGCAGCGCATAAAGCTTTTTATCTGCCGGTGTTAAATTGCCACTTTGACCGATCACCGCTAATTTATTTTTATTCACTAATTCTATGAATTCCTCATTTTTAATTTCAACATGAAAACCAGCAACTGACTCCAGCTTGTCAATCGTCCCACCTGTATGGCCTAATCCGCGTCCAGACATTTTAGCAACTGGTACACCCACTGCAGCTACGAGAGGACCAAGCACTAAAGTCGTTGTATCACCTACACCACCTGTTGAGTGCTTATCCACCTTTATCCCTTCAATTTCAGACAAATCAATCTGATCACCAGATTCAACCATCGCCATTGTTAAGTCGGCCCGCTCGGTTTCAGTCATCCCCTGAAAATAAATCGCCATCGTTAGGGCGCTCATTTGATAATCAGGGATGGATCCAGCCGTATAACCATGGATAATAAATTTGATTTCCTCTTTAGTTAGTTCTAGGCCATCACGTTTTTTTTCGATTAAATCGACCATTCTCATTTTGGACACCACATTTCTCAATATTAGCTTTGTCCGTTCTCATTTAAGCGAGGCAACAATCGCTTTAATATATTTAAGAAAATTTGTTTTTACCCTTTCCGTTGTTTCTATTACCTCGTGATGTGAAAGGGGCTGGTTCATAATCCCAGCAGCCATATTGGAGATACAGGAGATACCCAATACGTCTATTCCTGCATGTCTTGCAACAATCACTTCTGGAACAGTTGACATACCGACTGCATCACCGCCAAGGATTCGTAGCATTTTGACCTCAGCAGGGGTCTCATAAGATGGACCAGTATTCCCAACATAGACCCCCTCTTTGACAGGAATTTGCAACTTTTCAGCAATTGTTTTAGCTTTTTCTCGTAAATCTGTCCGATAGGCATTCGACATATCTGGGAAGCGCGGTCCAATGCTGGTTTCGTTCTGTCCGATCAAAGGGTTGGAACCCATATTATTAATATGATCAGAGATTAGCATTAAATCCCCCGGCTCAAAATTCTCATTTATCCCTCCAGCAGCATTGGTCACAATCAAGATCTCGACTCCTAATTGTTTCATAACGCGCACTGGAAATGTCACTTTCTCAAAACTATAGCCTTCATAATAATGAAAACGCCCCTGCATTGCCACGACCTGAATGCCATTTAACAACCCAAAAACGAGTTGTCCTGCATGTCCCTCTACCGTTGATACAGGAAAATCCGGGATTTGATGGTAGGGTATTTTAACTGGATCTTGAATTTCATCAGCTAAGACCCCTAAACCTGAACCTAAGATTAATCCAACCCTTGGATTTTTAGGACATTTTTCTTTTAAAAATCGTGCAGCATTTTCGCTATTCATCGTCTTCACCCTACCCTAATTTAATTCAGATAAAAAACTTTTCCCAAAGCTTGGTGCTTTTACATTAAAATTCTCCGCCACAGTTGCTCCAATATCCGCAAATGTTTCACGAACAGGTAGCTCTTTTCCTTCTTTTAGCCTTTTTGAATAAACAACGAGCGGCACATATTCTCTCGTGTGGTCAGTACCAGCATGAACAGGGTCATTTCCGTGGTCCGCGGTAATAATTAATAAATCATCATCCGTCATTTTTTCAAAAACTTCCGGTAAGCGAGCATCATACTCTTCTAACGCCTTTCCATAACCAATCGGATCGCGGCGATGGCCATACAAAGCATCGAAATCAACTAGATTTATAAAGCTAATGCCTGTAAAATCCATATCGAAGGACTCTAACAATTTATCCATTCCGTCCATATTCGAAATAGTTCTTAATGATTTTGTGACCCCTTCCCCATCGTAAATATCAGCGATTTTACCAATGGCTACAACATCTAATCCAGAATCTTTCAACTCATTCATCACCGTACGACCAAATGGTTTTAAAGCATAATCATGACGGTTTGATGTTCTTTTAAAATTACCTGGCTCACCAATAAACGGGCGAGCAATAACACGTCCTACCATATATTTTTCATCCAAGGTTAATTCCCGGGCTATTTTACAAATTTTATATTGCTCTTCGATGGAGATGATGTCTTCGTGTGCTGCGATTTGCAGTACAGAATCCGCTGATGTATAGACGATTAAGGCACCTGTTTTTACGTGTTCTTCACCTAGTTCAACTAATATTTCAGTTCCACTCGCTGGTTTGTTCCCAATAATCTTTCGACCAGACCGCGATTCAAGCTCCGAGATTAACTCTTCCGGAAAACCATCTGGAAACACTCGGAATGGTGTTTGGATATTCAAGCCCATGATTTCCCAATGGCCTGTCATTGTATCTTTTCCATTAGATGCTTCTTGCATTTTTGTATAAAAAGCAAGCGGCTTACTCTCTTGTTTGATTCCATTTATTTCTTTTATATTGCCAAGCCCTAACTTTGCCATGTTTGGCATATTCAAGCCATTCATTTTTTCAGCAATGTGACCAATCGTATTTGAGCCCTGATCTCCAAACAAGTCGGCATCGGGTGCCTCACCAATCCCGACTGAGTCCATTACAATAATAAAAATCCGCCTATATGTATGCATAATCCGTTTCATCCTCCTTAGGTTGATCCGTTTCAAATTTAACTAATAGAATTCCCTACTTTAATCCGATTAATCATCTTTATTCGTCAGAAGTCTGACATCCACATTGTACTAATAAATGCTCCAGTTAGACAAGAAAAAGCCGCAAAATTTGTCGGCGGCTTGTCATCTTTCTATTAAACTATTATGCTCGCGGATGAAATTGACTATATACATCCTTCAGTCTCGTTTTCGTTACATGGGTATATATTTGCGTAGTAGAAATATCTGCATGTCCTAGCATTTCTTGGACTGCACGCAGGTCTGCTCCATTTTCTAAAAGATGGGTTGCAAACGAATGCCTTAATGTATGTGGAGTCAAGTCTTTGCTAATCCCTGCACTTGTTGTCAGGCGCTTTAAAATTTTCCAGAAACCTTGCCTGGTTAACCTTTTTCCAAGGTGATTTAAAAACAAAGCGTCATCCTTCTGTTTTTTTAAAAACAAAGGTCGGCCATTCTCCAGATACTCTTGAATTGCAATTGTTGCCGTTCTCCCGATTGGAATAATCCGTTCCTTACTTCCTTTTCCCATACATCGAACAAAACCCATCGTTAAATGAACATCGCCCACATCTAAACCAATCAATTCACTCACCCGAATACCAGTCGCATAAAGAAGCTCGATCATGGCTTTATCCCGTTGTCCAAAATGGTCGTGGACCTGCGGCGAATCCAATAACCTCTCTACTTCTTGGATACTTAGAACCTTCGGAAGGGAACGCTCCTGCTTTGGTGATTCAATGTGGATAGTCGGATCTCGTTCTACTATTTTTTCTCTTAGTAAAAAGTGATGAAATGCCCGGATTGAGGCAATATGCCGCGCGAGTGTTTTCGAAGACTTCCCTTGATCTTTTAGTTGTGCTAAAAACCGAATAATTTGAAGGCGCTGAACCTCATTTAAATCGGTCAGCAACTCAGTCGTCTTTAAATAGTGAAGATAGCTGTGAAGATCCCGTTCGTATGAAACGATTGTGTTTTTGGCCAATCCTTTTTCAACTATTAAAAAGTGGATAAAATCTCGAAGTTGATCTTCCATAATATCATTACTCCCCGTTTAAATAAAACAATTTTAGGCGATCAAGCCAGGGCATACTTTTGCTATCTACTGATGCCGATACCTTTAGTGCGGACCCTTGTGGCTCATCATAACGATGATAATTTTGATATTCTTCATTAACCCACATCATCCCATAATAAAAAAGGACTGTGCATCCTGTGAACAAAACAAATACCCTTATTGATTTAAAAAATAGCCTAAACCATGCTTTCATTTTACATCCTCCAGCCTTTGCATACTAGTACAAGGTATGCCAAACCTGGCAGGAATTATACCTATAGCGCTATTTTTTTGGATAAATTAAAAAGAGGCAAACTCCTTTTTGAACACCCACTTAAAATAAAAATGGATGAAACTAAAAATGAGTTCACCTCTTTGGTTTATTCAGCAATTTTTTTGGCGTTTTTTTCTTGACAGCGATGGCAGATTCCATGAAACGTTAAACGGTGATCCTTGATTTTAAAATTCCACTGCCGTTCAACCACTACCTCGACATCATCAAGTAAATCCTCTTTAATATCATCCACCGCTCCACATTCTATACATACTAAGTGGTGGTGAAAATGTGCGGCGCCCTCTTGACGTAAATCATAGCGGGAAACTCCGTCACCAAAATTAATTTTATCAACTATTTTTAATTCTGTTAGCAATTCCAATGTTCTGTATACAGTTGCTAGACCAATCTCCGGAGATTTTTCTTTAACGAGGAGGTAAACATCTTCCGCACTTAAATGATCCTCTTCATGTTCTAACAAGACTCGAACCGTTGATTCACGCTGGGGTGTTAATTTATAGCTCGATGAATGAAGCTGTTTTTTTATCCGTTCAATTCTACTTTCCATACTCTCAGTCACTACAGGTCCCTCCCTCGCCACTTTCCATTCTCATTATAACAGAAGGAGAGCCAGTTTCAAAAAAAATAATTCTAAATAAGAAAAAATATTGTTTATTATTTAATAATTATTATAATTTAATGGAGAGCTCCAATAACCGACTTCATTAGTGCTGGAGAAAGGTATGCTTCAATCGCTGCGGCTGCAGTTAAACAAATAACCGCTACTACTAATGTAACGAGGTATCGTGATAACAATGGTAAAATCGGATGACTTATCTTTTTCATAAACTGCCTTCGCACCATTTGTAATGAAAAGGTAATCGAAATGACGGCCGTAATGATAAAAATAGGAATGATAATGAAATTTTGTGGAAGCACCGACACAAACGACAGCAAAAAACCATCCCAGCCCATTTGATTGACCAAGAACCCGACGGTAAAACCAACTACCATCCCTTTTATAAATAGAAGGATGAGAATGATCGGCAACCCGATGATTGAAATTCCTAGCAGCCACATTAAGCCAATAAATTTACTGTTATGAAGCAAACTCTGCATAAATAAATCATTCGCTGATGCTTCTTTGCCATCTGTTAGTTGGCCAAAGAATTGTGATAAATAATAGAATAGATCCTCTTTTTGTGTAAAACTCAAGCTGTTGACGACA
>CAURFY010000109.1:0-7694 GCA_963524115.1 uncultured Bacillus sp. | reverse complement strand
CCCAAGCTGTTTCCACCGCACCCCACATGTAATTAAAGGTATCCACCGGCTGCAGCACAGCATTGCCAATTCCTTTGAAAAATCCTAATGGGTCGGTGGTTAACGCAACAAGTAGGTCCCAAAGGCCTTTAAAAATATCGACAATCGCCTTTACAGCACCATCTATTACTCCAAGAATAGCATCCCCGACTACATCGTACCAAGCTGTATCTTCATTTAATTCAGTAGAATTTGGCCGTTTACGAGAAATATCTTCAGGACTTGTGAACTCACCAGACGATGCCGTTCCCCCTGAGGTATTTCCGTTGGTTCTATTAAACATTCCCATATTTTCATAATAACCAGCTTGATTAAGACCCAAATCAGCTGCTTTTCTCGCAAGGAGCATCTCAGTCTCATTCATTTTGGCTACTGTCATCCTGATCAACCGTTGCGAATCATCAAGCTTATTTTTATATTTCTTTAGATTATTTCTAAAAATCTCCTCTAGGTCATGAATTTGGTGGCTTGCCACTCCGGGTGTATTGGCTAGCAATGAATAAAGATCCACATTAATATGCCCGAGTGCTTGGTCACATTTATTCGCAGCCTTCCCAAGTTGAATGGCAAAATCCTGTAACTCATCAAAGTTTACTCGAATTTTGCTCATCTTAAATCCTCAACTTGTCCTCTTAGCCTACGAATCTCTTTATTGATTGCACCAACAAGCTCATCACCAATAGAGTATATTCCCTTACCAAGCCCCTTCAATTCACTACTCATTTTATCATATTCCACTTTTGTCCCACCCTGCCACTGTGGAGAATACCAAGAATCAGAAGAGCGATAAATTTGGTTGCCTTCACCAAACTTGTTAATGGCTTGCTTCATATTCGTCCGATAGCCTTCTAATATCTTAATCTGCCCGCGATATAATTTTCGTTTCGCTACTTTCTCAATATCATTCATAAGCTTGATCTCCATCCCCTTACCAACTGTCCTCAATCTATTGAATGTGATATTAATCGCTTTTAATTCCTGTTTTCATTTCACCAATTTTCTAACAATAAGGAAGAAAACTTCTTTAAATTTCTCCCTTTTTTTCTAATGGAACACAAGAACCGTATCTGTTTATCTTCTTTCAGGAACTCATCAACAAAACTAAAAAAACCTCATCTTTCTCGTGAAACAAAAATGTGAAACAAGAAAATTTCGGTAGTGACAAAATGGATGGTGCCTGGCACCCATTCTTTTCTTTTTTTTATTCCTTATTTGACCTTGCAGTCCATGTAGATAGGAACCACACGAACCGTCCCCGTGTTACACCCTGTCCTTTTACTAGTTTCAAGACTATATAAGAAGTGAAAGGGTGGTGCTAATATATGAATTTAAAATCTGGTAATCTGGATAACTTGGAGCAGTTTTCAAAGTTTGTGTCGTTTGCGGAATTTCTGCAACACATGGAAATGTGGCTCGCCCAGCATAAACGTGATTTATCTAAATGCGAACTAGTCGGATTAAAGTGGCTTGTGGTCCATTCTGAGAAAATACCAGGGGTGTGCAACGAATCTATTGGTACAATCTTAAAAGCCATTGACTCGGAATACTATGATCATGGAATCTCCCGCTCCTCATTTAAAAGAATGATTAAAAAAGCAGCCAAACTCGGGATCATCATGGTTTTTGAAACAGAAAGAGAAAACGGATCTCAGTCATCTAATCTCTATGTTTTTAATCGGTTTATTGCGAATAAACTTCCACAACAATTAACATTTGAGCTATAAAAAATTGAGGTGAACCGAGTCATACATTGGTTCACCTCAAAGTCTTTGTATCTTTTTAGGAATTGATTAGGTTTGCTCCATCATCATAGCAATATAACCCAACCTTGAAGGCGGGTGGTGCCAGTGGCACCGGATCAAAAAAAAATGACAAACACATAAATGGTACGTTAATGCGTACCACTTTATTTTTTTCCATATGATAACTTTTCCTTATAGTCATTAAATTAAGATTACAGGGAGAATTATGGTGAAAAAAGTTGTCGTGAAAATTCGAGAGTTAGTTAAACAAAGAGGTATGTCATTTAGAGAATTATCAAGACAAACTGATATTCGTCACTCTACATTAAGTGAATTAGCCAATGATAAGCGGCAAAATATTAATTTTCATCACATTGAAAAAATTGCAGATGATCTTGATATTAACGATATTAGAAAAATCATTGATTTTGATAAAAAAGAAAGCGAATAATATTAATGCAAAGTCTATAAATAATTTTTGCTTTCTATTATTCAACCATCTATATCCCCCAGATTCCACCCGCCATCTTTGTGTACAAACACCTTTATTATCCAACAAAATGCAAAATAACCATAATGGCAATTTCACATCATGTTGCTTGACAGCCCATGCAATACTTATAATAATGTGAGGGTATCAAAACTAACAATTTCAAACACTGTAAATCCAAAGATAGGTGGGAAGTGAAATGAGAGAATACGTATCAAGGGAGATCCGACAGCTTTTTAATGAATTCGGGGATGAAATAGAATTGGAGATTATTCGTTACAATGATCACTACAACATAACCGCAACCATTTGCCAAGATGAACCACCCTTTAAAGATTACATTGGAATCGGAAAAGATGGGAACAACAGAAGGAAAGCGATCCAAAAAGCTCTTAAAGAACTCCATTTACATACCTACTCCAATTAACCTTTTGATATGATTTCAAATTTTTTCTATTTTCATAATGCGATTACCTTAACAACTTTTTATATAAAAATTGGAAAGAAGAACCATATCAATTAGTTTTACCCTCCCCATTTATTAACAGCAACAAACAATTAAAAAGAAAACTGCACTTTTGAACTGCTTCAAATAAACCTCATGGACTTATGAAGAGATAGAGAAGGATGTAGATTTTCCTTCCCCGATAAATGATTCTGCCGATGATGACTAGAAGGAGGAGATGATAGAGTGGAAAACATAATATCAAGAGAAGTCACACAGCTAGTGAATGACATTGGGGATGAAATAGAACTAGAAATATTAGAATATATCGATCATTACTCAGTAACCGCAACAATTTGTCCTGATAACCCACCCTTTAAGGATTACATAGCATCTGCAATTGATTTTCGTAGCAAAAGAAACGCAATGAAAGAAGCACTCAAAAAACTCTATGTAAAAGCTTATTACAATTAAGCTAGAACACTATTTGGTTACCTACTCTCCAGCAAATTGCTTTGATATTTATGGACAGTTAAGGCAAATCTCAATATGTATCTTGTGGTGACAAGTAACGAAATTTTACTAAAAGAAGAGCTAGGTTTGTTTCTTCTCCTTGACCTTACGGTCCATGTAGATTGGAGTCACACGAACCGTCCCCGTATTACCCGTATTACAAAGACTGACAATACTTCTCTTTCTTTTGTTCTATTGTTCCGGTGTAATAATCTAGGATACTGTCGATATTCATAAACACTGGCTGGACCGAATGAGGATACTTAAATAAATAATAGCTACTCCACGGATAATTCTCAGGTTTTTTTACCATTTTTGCTACAACTGGATTTAAATGAATATAACGGCTGACTTCTAGTATTCCTTCCTTATCTTCAATGACACTGTCGTAAAAGCGTTTTTCAAACACATGTCCAGTTATCCGGTATTTTGTATTATAGTAATTAGCATAGCGTTTGTTGATAAAGGACATCAGTTTGGATATAGAAATTTCTCTGGAGCGCAATTGAAGGTGATAATGATTAGTCATTAAGCAATAAGAGGCGATTTCAAACGATGTTTTTTCATGGAGTTGGTGAAGGATATGGAGAAAAGCTTGAAAATCAGTGGCATTTCGAAACAATGGTTCGCGCCGGTTACCTCTGCAGTCAATATGATAATAACGATTCGGTACCCAGATCCTTTTTTTTCGTGACATTTACGTTTCCCTCGCAACATTTTGTTGTTTATGAAGCCCCCACCGTCTAAGCGTCATCGCTTCCCAAATCGATGCATCGGTAATCATTTCTTCTCCCGCTAAGTCAGAAATTGTTCTAGCCAGCCGGATAATTTTAATTTGAACCCTATTGCTCCAATTTTGCTTAGCGGATACATTCATAAGTATTTTTCGCTGGTCACTCGTTAAAGGACTTGTTTGATTTATCGTTTCATATGGCACTTTTGTATTTGATTCTTCTGTTTGATAACGTTCGTATTGACGATTTCTTGCCTTTTCAACCCTTTTGCGCATTTCGAGCGAGGAGTCTTGTCCTTGCAGTGGTTGATCTAAATTGACGGACTTCAATGATAAAAGGATATCAATCCGATCATAAACCGGACCCGACAATCGATTTAGATAATTTTGAATTTGTTTTTGCGAACATGTACAGTAGAGATTATTTGAACCGAGATATCCACAAGGACATGGATTCATTGCCCCAATTAGGATAAAGGCTGAAGGATAGGTAACTGTTGACTGTGTTCTACTGATTGTCACTTCCCCTGTCTCAAGCGGCTGCCTTAACATATCAAGGGGCTTCTTGGTGAATTCTGCAATTTCATCGAGAAATAATACACCTCGATGCGCAAGTGAAATTTCCCCTGGCCTTGGTGTCGAACCCCCTCCAATAATCGCAACCGAGGATGCAGAATGATGGGGATGTCTGAACGGGGCAGTTTGATACAAACCACTACTATCTCCCGCTAGCTGATATAAACTGAGGACTTCTAACTGAGCTTGGTTTGTAAGTTGAGGTAAGATGGAAGGAAATGTTTCTGCGAGCAAGCTTTTACCGCAGCCAGTTGGACCGGTCATCAAAACATTATGCTCTCCAGCAGCAGCGATTTCTAATGCCCGTTTCGATTGCTTATGACCAATCACATGACAAAAGTCTCTCTTGGATGATTCTGATGCAAAATGATGAGTTGGTGTAGGGGTTTTATTTCAGGGAGGAAAGATAAACATTCTTGGCCTTCTAGGTGCTGAACTACTTCTTCAATATGATTCACAACAATACACTCTAGATCTTGCAGCATATGAATTGGGATCATTGGATCATGTGGAATATAAACCTGCTTTATCCCTAGTGCCTGCGCGGATATCAATGCTGGTAGCATTCCTTCTGCTTTTTCAACCGTACCATCAAGAGATAATGCACCTATGAACGCTGTCTCAAATGGAATTTCGCCCTTTATCATATTTAATTCCTTTAATGCAGCAATCGCCATCGTCAAATCAAATAACGGCCCGTTTTTCCTTTGTTCAGATGGAGAAAGGTTGACAACAACCTTATGATCGGTAACATCTGCATCAAAATGACTTAATGAACGATGAGATAAAAAGGAAGGCCATAGAAGAAGCGTATATTGATCTGAATGTGCAAGATTTCCCATCCTGGCAGGAGGATGCTAAGTTGATGGATTGGCTTACGGATTTATGCAAATGACCTAATATAAAAAATTATGGGAAGTAAACTTATTACTTTGATTATATAATAAGGGAATTTGTAAATCCTTACTTCCCATAATAGTACTCTTACATCTGCTAGATGGCTTGGATCAAAACCTGGTTTTACTTCTATGGAGGCTTTTCCAATTCTAATTTGAATTGAATCTTTAGAATCATCAACATGTTCATCCATCGTAATTGGAATCCATTTAGGTGAAGAGACTTGTGGTTTTTCAATTTTCCTTAACCAATAGTGAAATTGATGGATCTTTAAATCATTCTCTTCACACCATTTGGTTTGAGTAAGGCCACTGGCCCTGTATTCAGCTATTCGAAGCTCCCATTCTTTTCTTAGTTCAGTTTGGGACATCAAAAAACCTCCTCATATAAATATGAAGAGATTATCTCATAGTAAATTAAAGCTTAATAGGTGGGTTCCATTTGACGCTTACATATTTACTATCATTCTATTAAGATTTCTTCCAATATTGTCTTCTTTAGAGCTTGCCTAATGGATAGTAACGCATAGCAAATAAGAATCCAAACTTATGACGGTAACACCTAATTCCCCATTGTTTTAGTTGGAAACTAGTTTTCTAAAGAGCCTTTAATAACATCACATACTTTATTTAAATCTATATCACTCAAATATGGGTGCATCGGCAATGAAAGGACTGTATCACAAAGATTATTAGTAATTTCAAATTCTTGATCATTAAACTCTAAACCAGAAAAAGCATCTTGTTTATGCATTGGCTTTACATAATAAATCATGCTTGGAATCCCGTTTTCTTTAAGTTTTGCTTGTAAATTATCTCTTTGTTCCTTATTCTTTAGCTTAATAGAATACTGGGCAAAACTTGAATAAAATCCATCTGGTATATATGGAATTTCAACAACACCTTCTAATCTTTCGTTATATAATTTATATACTCTGTTAACACTTTCTAATTCATGATCAATAAATGCCTTTAGTTTCACTTTTAAAATAGCAGCCTGGATAGTGTCTAGTCTGGAATTAACTCCAATCCTAACATTATCGTATTTATTCTCGCCTTTACCATGAACTTTTAAAGATTTAAGTAATTCTGCTAATTCATCATCATCAGTAAAAATAGCCCCACCATCGCCATAACAACCTAATGGTTTAGCTGGAAAAAATGAGGTAGTTGCTGCATTACCAAAACTACAGGCCATTTTACCACTAATATTGCCACCAAAGCCCTGAGCACCATCTTCTAACACAAATAAATCAAACTTCTTTGCAATTCTCTCTATTTCACGATAATCTGCAGGAAGCCCAAATAAATCAACAGGAATAATGGCCTTAGGAGTTAACTTTCCTTCTTTAATTGTTTTTATGATCGCTTTTTCTAGTTTATTTGTATCAATATTGAAAGTTTCCCTATCCACATCCACAAAAATTGGAGTAGCTCCTCTAAATGAAACAATTTCTCCTGTTGAAAAGAATGTAAAGTCTGGTAAAAATACTGCATCTCCATCTTTGATATCCTTTGCCATCATCACTAAATTCAGTGCGTCTGTCCCATTTGCACAAGAAATACAGTGTTTTACACCCACGTAGTTAGCTAATTGTTCTTCTAGCTCTGCTACTTCTTTTCCACTAATAAAATTTGCATTAGTTAATACTTCTTGGATAGCTAAATCAATTTCCTGCTTATATTCCTGATACTGAGTCTTTAAATCCCTGAATTCCATAGTCCATCAATCTCCATCACGATTTAATTTTCCTATTCAGCTTTTTCTTTTAGTTCTCTACCATTCAGCATATATTCCCTGCAACATTTATTACATTTCCACTCATTTTTTAGAACCATTCCACATTCACAGACCCAACCTATTTGTTTTGCCGGAACACCTGCCATTAAAGCATAGTCAGGGACATCCTTTGTTACGACTGCACCTGAAGCGATCATTGCCCAACGACCAATTGTATTTCCACATACAATAGTAGCATTGGCTCCGATAGATGCACCGTATTTAATAAGAGTCTTTCTATATCCTTCAGTACCTTTAGGATACTTACTTCTAGGTGTTAAATCATTTGTAAATACCATTGAGGGTCCACAGAATACATAATCCTCCAACTCAACACCTTCATAAACCGCTACATTGTTCTGGATTTTAACTCCCTTACCAATTTTAACGTTATTAGAAATGTTAACATTTTGTCCTAGCGAGCATTTTTCACCTATTTGAGCCCCTGTTTGAACATGGCTAAAATGCCATACCTTAGTA
>CAURFY010000108.1:0-7705 GCA_963524115.1 uncultured Bacillus sp. | reverse complement strand
GTCTACTTTCTTGATAGTCATATTGATCAACCAATCTTCCCCTTCCCCCAGCGTAAAGTGGTTGCTCCCCAAGCATAGCCAATTCCGGCACTTACTAATACAACCACATCACCATCTTTTATTTTCCCAGCCCTTTCAGCCAGCTCTAACGATAAGATCTGATCGATTTGACCAATGTGACCATACTCTTCTAAATAGATTGATTGATCCATAGACAAGCCTAACTCTTGTAAAACATATTCATGAGCAGACCGTTTCATGTGAAGGAGACCAATGTAGCTAATGTCTTGCTCATGATAGCCACTTTTCTTAAGCGATGTCCGAATTACCTTTAAAAAATTATCCATTGATTTTTGCTCGAGTCGTTGCTTCATTCCCTCTGGGTCCAATACATCCAACATAAATAAATCAAGATTCTCTATAGTAAGCGGATTTTTAGTCCCGCCAGCTACCACAACCACATCCTCAGAAAATGAACCATCGGTAATGATGTTGGAATCCAATACAAGATTCTGATCATGCCCTTTTTTTAATAAAATAGCTCCACCACCTGCACCGAGGTTAAACATAAATCTGGTGCGCCGATTATCATAATTGATAAAATCACCATTGCGGTAGCCTCCAGCTAGCAAGACTGTTTTGATAGCGGGATCACCAGCCATCAGTGATTTCGCCAACCTCAGTGCCATGATTGTCGTTCCACATCGGAGTGCAATATCAAAAGCCCAAGCATTAATCGCTCCAATTTCTTCTTGCATTTTAATCCCAGCAGTCCAAAGTGGATATTCCTTATGCTCTTCACCAATATAAATAATGACATCGATTTCGGCTGGGTCAATATTGGCCTTTTTAATGGCCATTTTGGCAGCACGGATTCCCATTTCACATGTATGATCCTCGAGACCAGGAATATATTTGCGTTTTATCCCCATTTTCTCCTCGACTATATGAACGGGAATCCCCGCCCTATCTGCAATTTCCTTACCGGTCATGGTCCGTTCAGGTAAATAAACGCCTGTACTGACAATCCCGATTGCCATTTGCCCCACCTCTTTTTTCATTGTCTTTGATACAGGTAGTCGTATTCGCCCGATTTCACCAAATAGATTTTCTAACTACTTCTTCTACCCTGTTACCTTTTGTTCAGACTTTAATGGTGGCTGCCTTTTTCTCCGGAATTTTATCATCCGTAACGTTCCGACAATCCCAAGCGGAAAAAACATGACGACTAAAATATAGATAATACCGAAGAAAATGATCCATCTTTCAAAAATCCAGTGTGTTTTTGCCAACTCGGTTAGCCAGTGATGCGCAAATTCAATTAGACCTGCACCTAAAACAGCACCGATCAATGTACCCACTCCACCAATGATGGTCATCAATAAAGCATCCAGGGTAATGTCCATCGAAAAAACACTCGTATTAACGAACCGCAATGATATAGCATAAAAGCTTCCGGAAATTCCTGCTAAAATACCAGATACAACACTGGCAATAATTTTATAATGTACTACTTGAAACCCTAATGATTCTGTCCGTTTTAACAGCATAAATACGAGCAACATCACCATTAAACTGAGGAGATAAAAATCAGTCCGATCCGTCAATACATCAGGAACTCGGAAGGTAAATCCATCATTTCCTGATGTTAGCGTCCGCCATTTTTCAGCTACCACTAAAAACAAACCAGCCAGAGCGAGCGTCAACATTGCATAGAAATGGCTCTTAAGTCTTAATGACAGTAATCCGACAAGCCAACTTACCACACCAGTCAAGAGGATCGTGGTAGCGACAGCCATCAACATGTAAAAGACAGACGGTTCAAATTTTTCCATGATAATCCCCATCGCATATGCCCCGATGCCAAAATACATCGCGTGGCCGAACGACACTATGCCTGTGTACCCGAGAAGTAGATCGTAGCTCATCGCAAAGATAGCAAAAATAAAGATTTGTGTGAGTAGGATGAGTAAACTGCGGGATTCGTAAACAAACGGGAGGATGAGGAGGAATAATCCACAGAGCATGATAATTAAGCTAGATCGGTTGCTTGTCATCCATTTCATCGATTTCATCCTCTCATACCAAACAGTCCTTGCGGCCGAAATATTAACACAATTGCCATGAGCAACATGTTTGTTGCCAAAGCCAGATCAGGAACATAATAAGCCATGAACGATCCTAAAAGTCCAACCAGCATCGCAGCCAAAATTGAACCCGAAAAGTTGCCCATTCCACCGATGACAACAACAATAAAGGCGAGAATAGCGAATTCCATTCCCATATCGGCATGAATCACCCCAGAATACGGGCCAAGTAAAACACCGCCTAGTGAAGCCATCCCTGCTCCAATCATAAACACAAGCATGAACACCCTCTGAATATTAATCCCAAGCGCCTGCACCATCTCTTTATTCATAACTCCTGCCCGAATAATAAGTCCAATCTTCGTATTTTTTAAAATATACTGGATAAGCATGTAGATAAGCGCCCCAACTAAAATGATGAAGGCTCGATATTTAATGATAATCACACCGCCTACATCCCAGCTTCCAGTTAAGTAATCAGGGGGCGTGGCAGATATTTGATTGGGTCCCCAGACAACTTTCAACATTTCTGATAAAACCAGCATCAAGCCGAGGGTAATCAAAATTTGCTGAATATGGTTACCGTAAACAGGTTTAATAATCCACTTCTCTGTAAAATAGCCTAAAACAAATCCGGTCAAAATAGCGCCAATAATCCCAATAAGGAAGCTTCCTGTCGTCGTATAAATCCAGATTCCACTATAGGCTCCCCACGCAAACAGGCCTCCGTGGGCAAAGTTCAGAACATCCATGAGACCAAAAATTAAGGTTAAACCTGCAGCCAAAAGAAAAATTAACATCCCCGTTGCCAAACCGTTCAGAGCAAGGCTGATCAATACCTCCATTCCCTTTCCTCCTCTCTTAGGCAATCCCCAGGTATTTTCTACGTAATTCTTCATCCTCTTTTAGCAAAGTCATCCTGCCCTCAAAGACAGACCGACCATCATCGATAATATAGAAACAATCGCCAATCGTACTTGCCATCATGTAATTTTGTTCGACAAGAATGATTGTAGTCTTTTCTTTTAGCTTATTAAGCGATTCCATCACCTTTTCTACCACAATTGGGGCCAGACCCTTACTTGGCTCATCAATGAGCAGCAAATCATTTTCATTTACATAAGCCCGAGCGATTGACAACATTTGTTTTTGACCACCACTTAACAAGCCTCCTTGCTTCCTCCAAAACATTTTCAAGTCTGGAAAAAGCTCTAACACGGAGAATAGCCGTGCTTTTGTTTCGTCATTTTCGTTTCTCATTGCCACCTTCATGTTTTCCTCTACGGTCAAGTCAGCAAATATCCCTTGATCTTCCGGAACATAACCAATTCCATTTTGAGCAATCATATACGTGGGAAGCGTTTGAATTTCTTTATTTTTAAAAACAATCGAACCACTTGAAGCTGAATTTAAACCCATAATTGTCCTCAAGGTCGTCGTTTTCCCCGCTCCATTTCGCCCGAGAAGGACCGTTACTTCTCCAGTTTTCACCTCAAAGGAAACGCCCTGTAATATGTGGAATTGGTTGATATACGTTTCTACGTTAGTTAGCTTTAATAGGACGCTCATCGTACAGACCTCCTAAATAAGCTGATTGTACTGTTTCATTTGCCATGATGTCCTTTGGAGTTCCATCCGCCAGCAATCTTCCATTAAATAAAACCATGATTGAATCAGATAATTCCATGATCATATCTATCTTGTGTTCAATTAATATGATAGTCCGATTTCCCGTCTGCTTGATTTTTCGGATAACCTCAAGGATGGCCGGGACTTCTTCGAGCGACATCCCTGCAGTTGGTTCGTCAAGCAGGAGAACCTCTGTATTCAAGGCGAGCAACATGGCAATTTCTAGCTTACGTTTTTCGCCGTGGGACAATGTGCTGGCAATTGCTCCTTTTTTGTCTGCAAGTAACACTAGTTCAAGCCACTGAGTTGCTTTCTCTTCAAACTGCTTAAACCTTTTATAATGGGTTATCATGTTGTAGCGGACTTGAGCCTGTGATTGGACCGCAAGTCGAACATTTTCGAGTACTGTTAAATTAGG
The DNA here is from genome assembly GCA_963524115.1 of uncultured Bacillus sp. Lineage (GTDB taxonomy): Bacteria > Bacillota > Bacilli > Bacillales > Cytobacillaceae > Bacillus_BU. The sequence goes on along the minus strand of CAURFY010000108.1, from coordinate 3,571 downwards.
AAAAACGTTGGTAATTTGGAAGGAACGCCCGATTCCCAATCGGGTTCTTTGGGTGGAGGACAAACGAGTAATCTCCTTCCCCTGAAAAAAGATCTTTCCTTGGGTTGGCATTAACTGCCCACTCAATAGGTTAAAAAAGGTTGTTTTCCCTGCTCCATTTGGCCCAATAATCGATTTGAAGTGGTTTGTTGGAACTGAAATACTGACGCTATCCACAGCCTTATGCAGACCAAATGAAATGGATAAATCCTTGGTTTCAATACTTGCTGGCAAAATAGTCACCACCTTTAGACAAAATAGAAGTATGAACTTCGATAACGGTTCTACCGAAGTTCATATAACCAATTTTCTTATTTATTTCTAATCGGTGGTGCTGTTTCTTTCGGTGATAATTCTCGGATTAGTTCTGGGACAGGATAGGATACACCCTCTTTTTTTACTAATTTAATCGCATAAAGGGTTTGAAGTGCTTGATGATCTTCCGGTCGGAAGGTCATTTTACCTTTTGGCGTTTGAAAACTCATGCCTTCCATTGTTTTAATCAACTTATCGGTATCTGTGTTCCCATCCGTTTTCTTGATCGCATCAACAATGGCAATTGCTGCACTCATGCCGCCTGGTGTAAACAAATCAGGTACTTCTCCGTTAAAGCGTTTTTTATGTTCATCAACAAGCCACTTGTTAATATCATTTTTTGGTAGGTTATGGTAGTAAACAGTAAAACCTTCCATCCCGATTAGCGGAGCCATCGTGCTTAATGCCGCAATATCCGGTGCACCTGTTGAAATTTTAATGCCTTTATCCTGAACCTTCATATCAGCAATTTGATTCCATGGTGAATTTGCACCAGCCCAGATAACAAATAAATAATCAGGCTTTGAATCCACTATTTTTTGAATATTTGAAGTGAAATCAGTTGCAGCAGGATCTGCATATTCTTCCTGAACAATTTTGGCACCTAGCTTTACTGCAGCTTCCTTAAAAGCCGCCACCCCATCACGACCAAACGAATAATCTGGCGCTAAGGTAGCAATTTTAACACCCTTCTTAGCAATAGCTGCCGCTCCAGCTACCGCATCCTGTGAGGAGTTCCGGGCAGTCCGGAAAATATATTTGTTAAACTCTGAACCAGTTATGCTATCGGCTACTGCCGGTTCCACAACCATAATTTTTTTGTATTCTTCAGCTAATGGCAAAACGGCAAGAGTATCACCCGAGCTTGAGGATCCAACTAGAAAATCCACCTTGTCTTCCTCTAAAAGCTTTGTAGCTTTCTGTACAGCCACTTCAGGTTTGGTTTCCGTATCTTCTTTAATAAACTCAATTTTGCGTCCTGCAACCTCCATTTTTCCATCAGTTGCATAATCAAGGCCTAACTCAAACCCTCTAAGCGTTTGTTTTCCATATGATTCCAATCCCCCAGATAATGAGGCGAGAACACCAATTTTAATTGGTTGTTTTGTCTCTTCACTCCCCTTATCAGAATCACTGCTGGTCTTATTTGAGCTACAGGCACTGGTGAAAACCATTAAAACGGCAAGAAAACTGGCGAATACAATACTGCGAGACCTTTGCTTCAATTCTCTCTTCCCCCCTGATATTTAATTCACGGAGTCAACCCAAGCTGTAACCTAATCATAGGGAGTGGGAGTTACAAATGAGTTACATCATTGCATAACTTTTTTTAAATAAAACATAATAAATAAGTGTAAAAATTTAAATTTGGAGGGATTTTTCATGCAAAATCTACCAGGACAGGGACAGGGCCAAACTCATATAAATATGCATACGGGGAATATACCTCAACAGCTAAATCATGGCGGACATGAAGTGATGGATGTTCATGAAGTTTTATCGGGGTCGGTTGGAACCTTAAATCAATTTACCTTATTGCAAAAATATGTAAAAGATCCAGAATTACTGAACATTATGAATCGCCAATATCAATTTATCCAAAATGAATACAATATTACTTTGGATTGTTTTAAATCAGGTCAAGACCCAGCACAACCAACTTCTAGCTATAAAATGAATCAAAATAATGACTTTATCTATGGTCTGACCCCCACGCAACCAAAAAAACCAATCCAATCCGAAATGGAAATGTCAGAAGAACTTGTTGCAGGCTGTATACTTTCGTCTCATAAAAACAACGCAACGGCTAAAACCATGGCAGCCTGTGAAACAACCAATCCAGTAGTTCGTCGTGTTTTGGCTGATTCTGTTCCAAACTGTATCGAAATGGCCTATGAGTTGGCTATATATCAAAACAAGCATCACAGTTATCAAGTTCCACAGTTTTCACAGCAAGATATGATGCAGATTGTGAATTCATTCGCACCAGCACAAGGACAACCAAACATCAATCAATTACCGCATTAATTCACAAAGCCAGGCTTTTAGAACACAAGCCTGGCTTTGTATTATCCAATTTCTGCTGCAAGAATCATCTCATACATATGAATGGTTGGTTCGAGAGGTGTAACACCAAGCTCGTTCTCCAACGTATCAAAGCATCTCTGATACCATTTAATCGCTTGCGGGCGATTATTTTTCCGATAATAGCTGTACATTAACAGTCGATACGCCTCTTCCCATGTCTGATCCTTACCAACAATAATCTGGCACCAATCAATCGCTGTATCGTAATCCTCTTTCCGAACGTAAAGTTGAGCTAACTTTTCAACTCCTCTTAAATAAAAACCAAGTAATCTGTCCCTTTCATTTGTACACCAGTCATCATAGCGGCGCTCAAGTAAAAAATCACCTGAATAATATTGCAGACCTTTTTTTAAATAGGTCATCGCTTTTTCAATATCCTTTTCTTCTAGTCCAGAAATCATCCACTGCTCAAATATTTCAGTGTCTAGTTCTAATCCGGCATTTGGGTTCAAACCGTATGCAGTTCCTTCTCTGATAATAAAAAAGGAAGTTGCTCTCGCTTTTCGCTGTGGCTCAAGCACATGGTTCAAAGCATTTAAGGCTACTTTAAAATCTCTAGCTGCACTCTTTTCATCTTGGTCCGGCCATAATATTTGGTAAATTTCTTCTTTCGGAATAGCTTGCCGTTTATTTGTAATAAAAAGCTGAAACAATTCTTTTGCTTTCCCTCTTTGCCAGCCCCGGTCCTCTATTTCTTTTTCTCCAAGCCAAACCCGGAAGTTGCCAAGCGCTTGAATTCTGAGTGTATAGCCTGGATGTGAATCCATTTGCGTAATGTTAAGATCATGTAGATGTTTTGATACATACTGTGGGGCAATCTGATGTTTCTGTGCTTCAATCAACAATGGGGCAATCACCTGCATGTCACGGGGTCCAAAAATGGTTCGGTTGTGTAGAAAAAATCCATAGTCCCCATGCTGAACTTCTTTTAAAAAGGCAGAAAAATTTTCAATAAAACATTGTTCTTGTCCTGATTGATAATAAAGCGAAGCTAGCCAAAAATGGCTTAACATCTGTCCGTATTCATCCTCACAATGCTTAAACATCATTTCTGCCTTTTTTAGATGGCGAAGCGATTCCGATTGGTGGTTGCTATAGAAGCAAGCAATTCCGATAGATAGGGTAATGA
>CAURFY010000107.1:0-7713 GCA_963524115.1 uncultured Bacillus sp. | reverse complement strand
GGCATGATGATGTCATTAACTAAGGATGTGACAATTTTTCCGAAAGCACCACCGATAATGACCCCAATGGCTAGGTCGACAACATTTCCTTTTAAAGCAAATTTCTTAAATTCTTGCCACATTTAAAACTCCCCCTTATTAGCACAGACATTGGTATAGTATTATTTTACCCGAAAAAGTATCGCAAGCTATACCTTTTCCAAAAATGTCCGTTGACAGTGGCACTCTTTTTCCATATAGTATGGTTTGAAAATTACCTGATATTAAGGAGGCTTTTTCATGGCAGGTAGAAAAGATGAAGAGTTAAAGGATATCACATTGCTTGGAAATCAAGGGACAAACTATTTATTTGAATACTCTCCAGAAATATTGGAGTCATTTGATAATAAACATCCGAATCGGGATTATTTTGTGAAATTCAATTGTCCTGAATTTACGAGTCTTTGCCCTAAGACAGGTCAGCCTGACTTTGCGACGATTTATATTAGTTATATCCCAGATCAAAAAATGGTTGAAAGTAAATCCTTGAAACTTTATTTATTTAGTTTTCGTAATCATGGAGATTTTCATGAGGATTGCATGAACATCATCATGAATGACTTAATTGAGTTAATGGATCCAAAATATATTGAAGTGTGGGGGAAATTCACACCAAGGGGTGGTATTTCGATCGATCCTTATGTGAATTATGGGAAGCCCTTAACTAAATTTGAGGAAATGGCCCATTATCGGTTAATGAATCATGATTTATACCCGGAAAAAATTGATAATCGATAAAAGCGGAAGCTAGATATTAGATCTAGTTTAAGACATCCGCCTTCTTTCCTTACAAAACATAAAGAAGGCAGCCATTTGAATAGGCTGCCTTTAATATTTGATCTTAAAAGACTGATAGCTTTCGGTTTTGTTTGTATCTTGAACGATAACATCATTGACTTTGGAAAACGGATTTCCTCTGCGAACATCCTCAATAAAAAGATCAAGATTACTCTGTGTACCCTCGGCTAATATCTCAACTGAACCTTCTTCGCTGTTTTTCACCCAACCTCGTACATCGTATTGAACAGCTTTCATCTGTGAAAAATAACGAAATCCTACACCTTGTACCTTACCATACACAGTTAGATGGATTTGCTTCAATAAATTTCCCTCCGGTTAAACCTTGTTAGTGCTTCCTAGATGCGGAATGGTTTATTACAAAATAATTTATATCCTAATGTAAACGGATGCAACGAAAAAATTATATTACACAATTAATTGAAAGACTATGTAAAATCACACAGTCTTTCAATTTTTTTATAAATTCAGCGATATTATTTAAAATGCCCAGTCACCTTTTCGGAACACGGGCTCAGATGTGCCATCTGCCGTTATTCCATCAATATCCATTGCTGCTGAGCCAATCATGAAATCAACATGAGTAATACTCTCATTTAACCCGTTCTCTGCCAACTCGGCGGAAGACATCTTTTTACCGCCTTCAATACAAAATGCATAAGCACTACCAATGGCAAGGTGATTAGAGGCATTTTCATCGAATAGTGTATTAAAAAATAAAATATTAGATTGAGAAATAGGGGAGTTAAATGGGACAAGGGCAACTTCTCCTAAATAATGAGAGCCTTCATCTGTCTCTATTAAATGCTTGAGAATTTCTTCTCCAACCTTAGCATTAACTCCCACAATTCGTCCATTTTCAAATGTTAAAGAAAATTCGTTAATAATATTTCCCCCGTAGCTTAATGGTTTTGTACTGGAAACAACTCCATTTACACCTGTTTTTAAAGGAACTGTGAACACTTCCTCAGTTGGCATATTTGCCATAAACTCGCAACCTTGCTCATTTTCACTACCAGCACCTACCCATAAATGCTTATCATTCAGTTCAATGGTGAGGTCTGTTCCTGGAGCTTTGTAGTGAAGTTTCTTATAACGTTTTTCATTTAAATAATCAACTTTTTCATGGAGTGCGGCATCATGCTTTGTCCAAGCTTCAACAGGTTGGTCCGTATCAACTCGAGTAGCTTTAAAAATGGCATCCCATAGTTTTGATACTCTAGTTTCAGCTGGTACATCAGGAAAGACCTTCTCTGCCCATGCATCTGAGGCTGCAGCAATTACGGTCCAACTCACTTTATCTGATTGTATGTATTTTCGGTATTGGGCTAATGCTTTTCCGGTTGCCTTTTGAAAGTTTGCAATCCGCTCAGGATTTACACCCTTTAATAAATCAGGACTGGAAGAAACAATTGACATGAAGGCAGCACCAATTTCCGCAAGTTCTTCGGTTTCTTTTGCCCTCCATTTAGGATATTCATTAAATGTTTCATCTGAAGCTAAATCATATTTTAATCGAGAGACAACATCATCGTTCCAATTGACAATAACGTTCTCCGCACCATTTTCGTAAGCCTTTTTGACAATTAAGCGAACAAGCTCCTTGGAATCAATCGAAGTGTTCACAACAAGAGTTTGCCCAGATTGAATATTCACGCCAACTTTCACTGCAAGTTCAGCGTATTTTTCTAAGTTTTGTAAAAAGTTCGTCATCCTTTTCGCTCCTTTACCAGAATCTTCATGTACATTGTATCGGTTTCCGAAAGAAAAAGAAACCAAAAGCCGGAAATTTCAACATTTTACAGTGGGGACAAACATTTTACTAAATTATGAAACCTTTTTAATGGTATAATCGTATAAGAAATAAGGAAAAAATAATAAGCTGTTTTTGGAGGAGCCTGTCAACAAGGGACAACTATGTCCTTTGGTGACAGGCTTTTTTTGTGGATTTTTTTATTTTAAACAAATACTAAGAGGAGAAGGGTGAGATTTTGATGTTAATACTCCAATTGGCCATCATTTTAATTGCTTCAAAAATTGCAGGAGACATAAGTGTAAGGTTAGGGCAGCCCTCTGTTCTTGGTAAACTCCTTATTGGAATTGTGCTAGGACCATCTATTTTAGGATTGGTAACTGAGACGGAAACGTTAGCGGAATTTAGCCAAATAGGTGTAATACTACTGATGTTTATTGCAGGACTAGAAACGGATCTTGATGAATTTAAACGAACTGGAAAGGCTTCGACTTTAGTGGGTCTGGGAGGAATTATTGTTCCACTTGTGTTGGGGTATTTTACCGGAAAGATAATGGATTTGACAACTATTGAATCATGGTTTTTAGGACTATTACTGTCGGCAACGAGTGTAAGTATTTCAGTTCAAGCTCTTAAAGAGATGAATCAATTAAAAACACGCGAAGGATCAACTATCTTAGGAGCGGCTGTCATCGATGATGTTGTGGTCATTTTGGCATTGGCATTTTTAATGAGTTTGGCAGGTGGGGAAGTTAATTTAGGGGTAACGATTTTAAAGAAGGTGTTATTTTTTGCAGGTGCTATCCTAGCAGGTTGGAAATTTGTTCCTTGGTTTTTGAAAAAATTCGCACCTTTACGAGTGACAGAAACGGTTATTTCTTCAGCTTTAATTATCTGTTTCGTGTTTGCCTACTTGGCAGAATATACGGGTGTTGCGGCAATTATTGGTGCATATATAGCAGGTATAGCCATTAGTTTAACAGACTATAAACACAAGGTATTTGATAAGGTTGAAACCATTGGTTATTCCATTTTTGTACCTGTATTTTTCACATCGATAGGGATTTCCGCTCAGTTTGGTGGAATTTCGGAGAATTTAGGTTTGATTATCATATTAAGCTTTATCGCAATTTTATCAAAATTATCCGGTGCAATGATTGGTGCCCGAGTCTCAGGCTTTTCTTGGAATAGTTCGTTAGGGATTGGTGCGGCTATGGTATCACGAGGCGAAGTGGCATTAATCATTGCTTCGATTGGAATAGAAACCAAACTTTTGAGTTCAGAAATGTTTGCAGTAATTGTTGTTGTAATCTTGGTAACAACTATTGTAACACCTCCAATGATGAAATGGTTTTTTAGCCCAAAAATGAAGAAAAAACGAGAGCAAAGTGCATAAAGTTAAAGGTCATCGTGATATTCGATGACCTTTAACTTTGAGTACTATAAACTTATGCGGAGCCTTTTTCAATTTGGCGGGATTTTTCCGATTCGTACAATGCAAACATCACCTGAAAAATAATGGCACTTAATACCGCTAATAGACTTAGAATGAAAATCGTCCAGTCATAGCCAATCCAAACGGTTAAGGGTATTGAGATTGGAGCGATCGTTTTGCCGATCGTATAACGAAGGCTGGCTGCAGCAAAATATTGCCCCCTCATATGGGCTGGTGCAATCCTCGAGACAAAGGTCTGTTGAATACCAGCAACGATTAACTCTCCAAAAGTGAAAATTGCCATTGCCAATATTAATCCCCAAATCCATGTGGTATGTCCCAATAAGAAAATACTGACCGCATACATTAAGGAGGACGCGATGAATGCATATCTTTCTTGATATTTTGTCATCCATTTGGTCACCACAACCGTTAATAAGGCAACTAAAAGGCCATTTTCCGATAAAAGAATTCCAAATGCCTGGGCTCCTTTAATTGATAAGGACCAATCACCAAGTGTAAACACAGTTTGTAGGGAGACTTTTTCCTTCGTGTAGACGGGAATGAGTAAATCCAGTTGCATAAACGTTTGAGCGAGGAGAATTCCCCCGACTATGTATAATAAAAAAATTTTGTCCTTCGCGATAATCCGATAATCCTTCAATTGGTTGATCAAAAATGAATACCAGTATTGATTTTGGGTTGTTTCAAATCGTGAAAAGGAAGGTGCAGTCTCTCGAGTCCATTTTGCTAAAATGAGGGCTAACAGGATACAAGTACTTCCAGCAACCAGCATAAGTTGAAAACGGTAATGAGTATAGAACATGGCGCCTATTAATGGACCGATGACAACAGCAATATTGATTGATGTATAAAAAATAGCAAACACACTGCTACGATTTTCCTCGTCCACTACATCAGCCACCATCGCTTGACTGGCAGGCCAATAGAAGGCTCCAAAAATTCCTACAAAGGCATAGCAGATGAAACTTAAAACAGGTGCTTCCATCCAAGGTGAATTAGCAATACCAAACAGAATAAAACAAAATCCTTGCCCAAAGGCAGAAAGGACCATCATCCGCTTACGGCCATAGCGATCAGCGCAATAACCACCCATTAAATTGGCGAAAACAGAGAAAAGTTGTGAAAAGATTAGCAAGAGTCCTGCTTTATCTTTACCAAATTCCTCCGAAAAGTAGATGGTTAGGAAAGGAAAGAACATCCAAAAGGAGATGTTCATCAATGCCTCCCCATACAATCGAATTTTTAAATTCCGATCCCAGTCTCTCAGTCTCATGTAATTTCCTCGTCTCCCCTTCATTGGGAAAGATGATGGGTGCTTTATTTATCTTTATCTGTTTCAAGCGCCGCTTTTAATAAATCACCCAAGCTGTTTCCAAATGATTCGGTTTTGGTATACTTTTGCACAAGTTTCCTTTCTTCCCGTTTGTTAATTGCCTTTTTCCGACCTTCCGCTTTTTCAACTACATTACATGGGCGGCATTGAAAATAGACACCGGCTTTTCCTTCGTGCAATTCCATCTTTTTGTGGCATTGAGGGCAACGTCGATTTGATAATTTTGCATCTTTATGTTTGCGATAACGGCATTCCATATTGGAACAAACGAGAATTTTGCCTTCCTTGGTGCTTCTTTCTTTTAAAAATGACCCGCATTCTGGACATTTTGATCCAGTTAAGTTGTGTGCTCGGTAAGTCCGGTCTGTTGTTTTGATTTCCGAAACAAGGTCTTTTGTTTGCTGGCGAATCTTTTGCAAAAACTGCTTCGCATCACCTTTTCCACGGGCAATAAGTTCTAGTTCCTTTTCCCAACGGGCTGTCAACTCAGGCGATTTCAGCTCATCATTGACTAACTCATACAATTGTTTTCCTTTCCGGCTAGGATATAAGCGGCCATTTTGACGTTCGACAACTTCAGTTTCAATGATTCGCTCAATAATTTCAGCACGGGTGGCCGGGGTTCCTAATCCGAATTTCTCCATTTTGGCTAAAATATCAGCTTCTGAAAAACGTAAAGGAGGCTCGGTTAGCCTTTGCTCAGATACTGAAGCCTTAACAGAAAGACTCTGTCCTTTGACCAGGGTGGATAGATTCAGTTTAGGACTATCTTCGTGTTTACCTGTGACTTTTTTAAACCCAGGCTCAATTACGATGGTTTCTTTTGCCTTCAATGTTTCTCCATTTACGGTAAAGACAGCATGAATGGTTTCAAACTGATACGCTGGGTAAAATAGAGCTATGAACCGGCGAACGATGAGATCATATAATTTTCGTTCATCTGTAGGTAAGTCGGATAAGTTCAGGCGTTGTTCGGTTGGAATGATGGCATGGTGATCAGTGACCTTCTCGTTATTAAAAACTTTTTTTGCAAGAACTTTTCCTTTTGTTGCAAGTAAAGGTCGAACTTCGTCCAGATAACCTGAGGAAATACCCTCAAGTCTATCTAACATCGTCGGTTCCATATCCTTTGTTAAGAATTTAGAATCAGTTCTAGGGTAGGTTACGAGCTTATATTGTTCGTATAAACGTTGTAGAACCGTTAATGTTTTCTTAGCTGAAAAGCCAAATCGTTTGTTCGCGTCCTGCTGTAATTCGGTTAAATCATACGGAAGGGGCTGCTGCTCTGATTTTTGTTTTCGCTCAATGGTACTAATGAGTGCCTTTTGGTCATGAATCTTAGTTTGTATTTTCTGTGCAGTTTCGAGAGAAAAGATGCGCTTTTCGCCGTTGCTTTCCCAATCTGCTTTTAAAGGGCCAACTTGAGAATCAATCGTCCAATAGGGCTTAGGAACAAATTTTTGAATCGTGTTTTCTTGTTCAATGATCATGGCCAAAGTAGGGGTTTGAACACGACCAGCTGATAATGGATCATTAAATTTTGTTGTTAAAGCTCTGGTGACATTGAGACCAATCAGCCAATCAGCCTCAGCACGACAAACCGCTGATTGGTAAAGATCTTCAAATTGGCTACCGGGCTTCAAGTTTTTGAAGCCTTCACGAATGGCCCGATCTGTTTGTGAGGAAATCCATAAACGTTTGATTGGTTTTCGCCAACCGATTTTTACAAGGATCCACCGGGCAACAAGTTCACCTTCACGCCCTGCATCAGTAGCAATGATAAATTCTTTTATATCGTTTCTTTTTGTAAGCATTTCGATAGCTTTAAATTGATGGCTTGTTTGTTTCATTACCTTAATACCCATTTTATCTGGAATAATCGGTAAATCCTCTAAACGCCATGTTTTGAAACTAGCATCATAATGTTCAGGCATTTTAAGTTCAATTAAATGGCCAAGGGCCCAAGTAACAATGTATTGGTTTCCTTCTATGTAGCTTTTATGAGTTTGGTTACAGCCAAGTACTCGAGCAAGTTCGCGAGCCACACTTGGTTTTTCTGCTAAAACGAGTGTTTTCATAACTTCTCCTTTCAAAGAGGAAAAATATCTTTATTTCCCCTAAATATTATAACGGATAAATCATTTATTTTGTATTTATAGAAAAAAGGGGGAATTGGCAACTGTTTATCAATGAGGAAATTAAGAAATGAAAAATAGGCTCTGTTAAACTAGAATGTTGATTTCCGTTCCAGGCGCTTCGCTTTCCGCGGGGCGGGAGGTGAGCCTCCTCGGCGCTAAAGCGCCTGCGGGGTCTCACCTGTCCCGCTGCTCC
>CAURFY010000106.1:0-7729 GCA_963524115.1 uncultured Bacillus sp. | reverse complement strand
TAAATCGCCTCTAGTAATTTTTGTGGGAAACAACATATGTTCAACTTATATGAGAGACGTAATGGATCTTCTTGAAGGCAAAAACTTCTCTATTAACGTTATCTCCAAATCTGGAACAACAACAGAACCAGCACTTGCTTTCCGTATTTTCCGTAAGCTGCTTGAAGAAAAGTACGGTGTTGACCAAGCTCGTGAGCGTATTTACGCTACCACTGATAAAGCTAGAGGAGCATTGAAAACTCTGGCAACAGAGGAAGGCTTCGAAACCTTTGTGATTCCAGATGATGTTGGTGGAAGATATTCTGTTCTAACGGCTGTAGGATTGTTACCTATTGCGGCTACAGGTGCTGATATTGAAGCTATGATGAAGGGTGCTGCCCAAGCACGAGAGGATTTTGGAAAATCGGAATTGGAAGAGAATGCTGCCTACCAATATGCTGCAGTCCGAAATGTTCTTTATAATAAAGGAAAAACAATTGAAATGCTAATTAACTACGAGCCAGGCTTACAATACTTCTCTGAATGGTGGAAGCAATTGTTTGGCGAAAGTGAAGGAAAAGATCAAAAGGGTATTTTCCCTTCATCAGCAAACTTCTCAACCGACTTGCATTCACTTGGACAATATGTTCAAGAAGGTCGCCGCGATTTGTTTGAAACGATTGTGAAAGTAGAAAAGCCACGTCATGAACTTACAGTTGAGGAAGAAAGTAATGATCTTGATGGCTTGAATTACCTTGCAGGAAAAACCGTTGATTTCGTTAATAACAAAGCATTTGAAGGAACGATGCTTGCTCATACTGATGGCGGAGTACCAAACCTTATTGTTTCGATTCCTACTATGGACGAATATACTTTTGGTTACTTGGCATACTTCTTTGAAAAAGCCTGTGCAATGAGTGGCTATTTATTAGGAGTGAACCCGTTTGATCAGCCAGGAGTTGAGGCTTATAAAGTGAACATGTTTGCTTTATTAGGAAAACCAGGATTTGAAGCAAAAAAGGCTGAACTTGAAAAAAGATTATAATTAGTGCAAATATGAAAGATGACCCGGAAATAAATTCTGGGTCATCTTTCATTGTTTTTAGGGAAAACTAGCCTCAAAAGCTTGAAAGGCGGTAAATCTATGATAGAACTTCCTTCTCGACTTGAAGGGGAACACTTTGATTTGTTTAAGCTTGAGCAAAAGTTAAAACCAAACGGTTACTCGATAGGCGGAAATTGGGATTATGATCAAGGAGCATTTGATTATAAAATGAATGATGATGGAGCCTACCAATTTTTAAGACTTCCATTTACTGCTGTTGATGGACAACTGGATGCCCGTAACTGTACAGTACAGTTGGGTAGACCGTATTTATTATCTCATGTGTACCAACAAGGCATAGATGAACAAGCCCATAGTGATAATTCCTCAGCCACATTTAATCAATTTCAAGAACCAGTCGATAAAGATGGGGAGATTCCAGAACATTACTTGGAGAAGGGAAAAGAGTTAGTAATAGAACTCGAAAACCTGCTGCTAACATAACTTCAATCAAATAAATGATCCATCAGTGTGATGATGAAAGCTAGAAAGCCCACTGGTGGATTGGTTTAAATTTTACCCAGCATCGCTGAGCTAATAAGCCGATTCGATCTGATTACTTCATCTGCACCGGCACGCCCGGCGTTCAAAACCTGTTCGGTTGTTAAAATTTCCACGATACATTTTACGGAAGGGTTTAGTCCCTTAATCGCTAATAATGTTAAGATGGTATGCATGTCTGTTTGGAGCTCGTCTTTATTGGGATCCGCGGTGATGATAACACATTCGGCGTCGCTTAAATTGGCGTTGGTTAGCGTTTCATCCCGATTGGATCGACCTTTAATAAAGTGAACATTAGTTTGATTAACAGGTAGATTTTCTAATGATTCATCGATTAATATGACTTGTTTTCCTTTATCTTCTTTCGATAAAATCTCCACCATTTCCCGTGAACGTTCATTCCAACCAATAATAATTAAATGACCTTTCCCTTTATATAGGCGCTTTCCCTCTAAGTATTCGTTTTGTTTTGTAACAGCAACAGTTGCCAGATGACTAAAATAGAAGGTGAGAAAACTAGCACCAAAAAAAATTAGCAATATTCCAGCAATCCGGCCAAGTATTGATTTTGGAACAAAGTCTCCATAACCTACAGTAGAAGCAGTCACTATAGCCCACCAAATTCCATCAAAGACTGATGGGAAATTAGTGGGTTCAATTATATGAATAAACGTTCCAAATAATACGATAATGAAAAAAGCCATAAATAAAATTCTAATAACAAGCGGGAATCTTAAAAAATAGGTATAGACATTTTGGGACAAACCGAGCACCTCGCTGCTAACTTTCTATCTTTAGTATTGACAATTTTTATTTTATTATAGAAAAATATCTTTTTTTTCATATTCATACATGCTTGCTGGCTTAAATTGGGTTAAACTAAAACATAATGGTTCTAAGAGGTGCTGAGTGTGAAAATAATAGATATGGAAGCAGATTTATATTGTGTTCATTGCGAAGAGGAAGTATCTCATAAACTTACCTATATTAATAATAGGTTGTCACATGTAGAGTGCGAGGTGTGCCACCGGGTCGTAGAAATGTCGGTGGATGTCACTAGAGAGATGTATAAAGAATTATATGAACGGGTTTCCACGAAGCCGACGCGGATTACCGAAGAATATCGGAAAGACTTAAGCCACTTTTTATTAACCTTTCCGTTAAGAGTTGTTAGTAAACCCTTTCGAATGTTAAAAGAAATCCATGATACAAGAAAAATTGTGAAAAACTATAAGCGGTGAAAGTAAAATCGATAAGAACTTGGCTTTGTTCAGCCAGGTTCTTATCTTTTTTGTGGAAAAGGGGCAAAGCACTGGGGAAATGAATTAATTTCATATAATTTCCATATTGTGAAATAGTAAAAATAGGAAAAATAAATTCTCATGTTGAACAATTCTGGCGCAACAAATGGCAATGAAAGCGGAAACAAAATGTTTCATATACCTGTTAAACTATAAATAGATAAGGGGGAGACAACAATGTATTTAGACGAAAGGAGCAACCTTTTATTAAAAGAGGTTTTAGCGAACCCCGAAATCTCGAATACTATTTTAGAAGAAAAACACCACCTATCTCGAAGGCAAGTGAGCTACAGTTTTAAAAAAATTAATGATTGGCTAGATGAGAAAAATTATCCAACGATTAAAAGAACAAATAGCGGTAAGTTCATCGTCAACCCAAAATTATTAGACCTGTTAGCAAAAAAAACGGAGAGAACAAATAGTAAGTATATTCCTTCTGAAAAAGAAAGAGCCCAACTTATCTTATTAATGATTTTAAGCGGTGATGAAGAATTATCCCTCATTCATTTCACAACGGCAATGGAAGTGAGCAAAAATACAGTCCTTCGTGATTTGAAATACGCTCAGAATATTATCAATCCATATCAACTGGAAATTGATTATTCAAGAATTCATGGCTATGATTTGTCAGGCAGTGAATGGGATAAAAGAAAATTACTTATCGATATTTTACAATCGATATTTGGAATCTATAACGGAGAAGGTTATATTGAACAACTTATCCGAATTTCCAAAACTGAGATTGACGCATTAAGAAGCCAAATGGAAGATGTGGAAACAAAATTACATCTGAAGTTTATTGACGAAAAAATTAAGATCCTACCATACGTAATTGCGATTCTTTTGAAAAGGATCAAGCGAAACAAGCTAATAACCGGTTCATACCATATCGATTATATTGAGCTGTCGGACACAAAAGAATATGAAGCAGCTGAATTATTAATTCCAGACGTTAACAAAATTCCAGAAGCAGAGCGATTGTTTTTAACCTTACAGCTACTAACATCAAATGTTTTATCATCGCAATTTTTAACGGATACGGAAATTCCTCAGCTAAGAAAAGCTTTGGAAGAAAGCCTGAATTTATTCGAGAAAAAAGCATGTGTAACGTTAAAGGATAAGGACATATTACTGCAAAGGTTAATTCAACATATGAAACCGGCATATTACCGTATCAAATATCATTTGACCACCAACTATTCTGTATTAGAAAAAGTTAGCGATCAATTCGAGGCCGTGCATTATATCGTTAAGGACTCTATCCAGCCATTTGAAGATTATATCGGATCTGCCATCCCTGAAAATGAAATTATGTTCATTACCATTTATATTGGTGGACATTTGATCAATATTGGCGAAACGATCCACATCAAGAAAAAGGCAATGGTTGTTTGTCCTAACGGCGTTTCGATTTCGAAGTTAATGGAAAATACATTGCGAGGGTTATTTCCAGAGTTTTATTTTTACGATGCGTTATCCGTTCGAGAATTTGAACAAGCAAAAATGGAAACAGATATCGTATTTTCACCAGTACCGTTGCAAACCGATAAACAATTATTTATTGTTGACAGGTTTATTTCTGAGTATGAAAAGGTGCAATTACGACAGCGGGTTATGAAGGAAATTTTTGGTTTAAACTCATCTGTAATCAATGTTGATCAAATCATGAACATCATCGAAAAATATGTAAAGGTCGAGGAAAAACAATCATTAGTGAATGCCTTACAGGATTATTTTTCAACACAAGAAACGGGAGAAAAACAGCAGAAACAAGGGTTTGTTCTATCGGACCTGATTACTCCTGAACGAATCATCTTAAGGGATGAAGTGGAAACTTGGCAAGATGCTATTATAATCGCATCGGAACCTTTGTTAAGTAAGGGAATCATAACTGAAGCCTATGTAGAAGCAATGCAAAGCCAACATCCAACGATGTCACCGTTTATCGTGTTAAGAACGAATATCGCCATTCCACATGCAGGTCCAGATGATGGTGTTAACTCAATTGGAATGAGTCTGTTGAAAATAAAAAATGGTCTCGAATTTGAAAATAATCACAAAGTTCACTTAGTCGTAGTTATCGCGGCAGTCGATAAAAATCAACATTTTAGCGCTTTACTACAATTAATGAAGTTATCAGGAGAGACCAGCGATATAAACAAGATCGTTCAAATGGATAATGAGAATGACATCCATCAAATAATTAAATCGTATTCAATCTAAAAAATATATATTCACCGGAGTGCAAGGGAGAGAGATTCAATGTCATTAGAACAATTTTTAAAAGATGAATTGATTAAGGTACATGTGAATTGTGAAAGCAAGGAGCAACTATTTGAAGTGTTGTACCAAGAAGCTTTCAAAAAGGGATTTGTGAGTGAAGCTTATTTGGAAAAGGTGAATGCAAGAGAGGCCGTTTTCCCTACAGGGTTAAATATGGACAAGTACAATATCGCCATTCCACATACAGATCCAGAATTTGTGTTTGAACAATTTATCGCAGTTGCTACTTTAGAGAAGCCAGTTCCATTTTATCTAATGGACGACAACACCAAACAGGTTGATGTAAATGTTGTTTTCATGTTGGGACTAAACGAGCCCCATAACCAATTGAATGTTTTACAACAAATCATTGGTGTCATTCAAGATGGCAGCAAGATTGAAGAACTATTACAATCAACAAACAGTGCTGAAGTTCGCGCAATCTTTGCTTAAGGGAAACTGAAATTCATTTCGAATTTTAAATTTGAAAGGGGGTGAAAATAGTGAAGAAGTACACAGTACTTGTGGCTTGTGGGGCAGGAATCGCGACCTCAACTGTAGTATGTCAGAAGGTTGAGAATTTGGTGAAAGAACATAATATTAATGCAGAAATCATTCAATGTAAAATTGCTGAGGTTAAATCACGTCAACAAGGTGCCGATTTAATCATCTCCACAACGATCTTACCAACAACCTATGAAATACCAGCAATCATTGCAACTGCTTATATTTCTGGAATTGGGATGGCCCAATTAGATCAAAAAATTCTCGATCATCTAAAAGACTAACATGAAAAAAACGATAAACTCGCTCTAATCAATTTTATTATCATAACATTTTGGGGAAATTTCATTCGGTCATAGCAGTTATTAAGTTTGGAAACAAAGCAAAATTAACTTTGCTATTAAAATAAATTTATGGGGGAAACATCATGAAAAAATACACAATCCTTGTAGCTTGTGGAGCAGGAATTGCAACTTCAACAGTAGTATGTCAGAAGGTTGAAACTTTGGTAAAGGAAAATAACATTAATGCAGAGATCATTCAATGTAAAATTGCCGAGGTTAAGTCACGTCAACAAGGTGCCGATTTAATCGTCTCCACAACCATTCTTCCAACAACTTATGATATTCCAGCTATTATCGCTACTGCTTACATATCTGGAATTGGAATGGACAAATTAAGTCAAAAAATCCTTGATCATTTAAAGTAAGAAGTTTTCATTCAATTTAGCAATAATTTTTTTATATAAAAAATAGATCATAATATTGGAGGTTTGAAAATGGACAAATTATTAGCTGGCGTCCAGTACGTACTAGGACTTGGACCAACCGTTATTTTGCCGATTGCCATCGTTATTTTGGGAATGATCTTCAAAACAGGTTTCAAGAAGGCGTTTAAATCTGGGATTATCATTGGTATTGGTTTTGTCGGAATTAACTTAGTTATTGGACTACTCGTTGATAACTTAGGACCAGCTGCGCAAGCAATGGTTGAGCGTTTTGGATTAAACTTAACCGTTATTGATACTGGATGGCCATCAGCCGCTGCTCTTTCATGGGCATCTCCAGTTGCTGCAATTCTTATTCCTATCTGTCTAGTAGTAAACATTATCTTGCTTCTATTAAAATTCACAAAAACGCTTAATATCGATATTTGGAACTACTGGCATTTTATCGCTGCCGGTGCAACAGGCTACATCGTTACAGGTAGCTGGTGGTTTGCCATTTTATGTGCGGTTATCTATGAAATCGCAGTTCTTTTTGTTGCTGACAAAACAGCACCTATGGTTGGAAAGTTCTATGGTCTAGAAGGCATTTCATTACCAACAGGTTCTACTGCAGCGTTTGCTCCAATCGGAATCTTAGTTGGTTGGTTAGTTTCAAAGATTCCTGGAATCAAAGATTTACATGCTGATCCAGAAACTATTCAAAAGCGCTTTGGTGTTTTTGGAGAGCCAATGATGATGGGTCTTGTACTTGGTCTAGTTATTGGTGCATTAGCTGGTTATGATGTAGGCGGTATTCTTCACGTAGGTATTTCAATGGGCGCAGTTATGATGTTGTTACCACGTATGGTTAAAATTCTGATGGAAGGTTTAATTCCAATTTCAGAAGCTGCACGTGATTTCTTACAAAAACGTTATGGCGAACGCGAAATC
The DNA here is from genome assembly GCA_963524115.1 of uncultured Bacillus sp. Lineage (GTDB taxonomy): Bacteria > Bacillota > Bacilli > Bacillales > Cytobacillaceae > Bacillus_BU. The sequence continues at coordinate 420 of CAURFY010000106.1, read as the reverse complement.
TACATTGGTTTAGACGCAGCTCTAGCTGTTGGGCACCCTGCTGTAATGTCTACAGCATTATTACTTGTACCAGTAACATTGTTCTTAGCAGTCGTTCTACCTGGAAATAAAGTATTACCTTTTGGTGACTTAGCAACTATTCCGTTCTATGTAGCGTTTGTTGTAGGTTCTAGAAAAGGTAACATCATCCACTCATTACTAGCGGGTGTTGTAATGGTAGCGATATCATTATACATGGCAACTGACTTTGCTCACGTTCATACGCTTATGATGGATGGTGCACAATTTAAAATGCCAAAAGGTGCAACTGAGATTTCAAGTTTAGACCTTGGTGGTAACCTATTTAACTGGTTAATTCTTAAATTTGCTCAAGCTTGGCATTCAATTTTCTAAATTAAATTAATCCACTCTGTTTAAAGA
>CAURFY010000105.1:0-7733 GCA_963524115.1 uncultured Bacillus sp. | reverse complement strand
TGAACAACTCATCAACCGAATTTACGCCTATCGCTGCCAGCATTTCAGTTTTATCATTTTCTGTCATCGGTAAATAGCGATGCTTCATCCCTTAATTCCTCCCAATTCATTTAACCGTTTTTTTATAAAAAGGCGTTTTGACAATTTGTGCTTTTAACCGTTTTCCCCGAATTTCAACTTCAACCTCAGTCCCTAACAGCGTATACTCACCCTCTAATAAAGCTAAACCAATATTTCTTTTTAAGGTTGGGGATTGTGTACCTGTTGTCACTTCACCGATTTTCTTCCCATCCTTGAAAACTGGATATCCATGTCTCGGAATACCTCGATCGATCATTTCCAAGCCAACTAGCTTTCTAGGAGCCCCATTCTCTTTCTGCCCCTTCAAAACCGATTTCCCAATAAAATCAACTTCTTTATTTACCTTAACAGCAAAGCCAATTCCCGCCTCAATTGGGGTTATATCAGCTGAGAGCTCTTGTCCGTACAAAGCTAGCATAGCCTCAAACCGAAGTGTATCTCGAGCACCCAATCCACATGGAATCACTCCTTCAGCACCACCCACTGCTAAAATATCTTTCCATATCGTCGCAACATCTCTGGTATCACAATAGATTTCAAACCCATCTTCTCCGGTATAACCAGTTCTAGAAACCAACGTCTGAACTCCATTCAACATTACACCAGTTTGAAATTGGAAAAAGCCAATCTCACTTAAGTTCGTCCCTTTCGCAAGTTTTTGCAATACTCGTTCTGCCGCTGGACCTTGCAAAGCCAATTGCGCCGTTTTTTCTGAAAAATTAACAAGGCGGACATCTCCATCAAGATGTTTAATTAACCATTGGAAATCCTTTTCAATATTTGAAGCGTTTACAACAAGAAGAAAATGATCGTTCGCCAATTTATAAATTAGTAAGTCATCGACTGTCCCACCATTTTCATAACACATCGCGGTGTATTGTGCGGCTCCAATTTTTAATTGTGAAACATCATTCGTCATCATTTTTTGGAGATAAGCAAGACTGTCAGATCCCGTTACATCAATTTCTCCCATATGGGAAACATCAAACAAACCCGCTTTTGTTCTTACAGCCTCATGTTCTTCCCTAATCCCTGAAAATTGAACTGGAAGCTCCCATCCACCAAAATCAATCGTTTTGGCTCCAAATCGTTTGTAAAAATCGAATAAAGGCGTTCGTTTCAACAGTGACATTGTTTTCCCCCTCAACTGTAGTAGGCGTACACAAAAAAGGACAGAAACCTCCCGTTTATCCAACGAGTGGTCTCTGTCCTGGTACCTGAAAGTTTACCGTTTCCGGCTTTCCCCTTTGGTGGCCCTTAGAAAAAGGAGCGCTCTCCAGAGCTGCGTCAAACAAGAGTTCTTTTGCCTGAGAGATTCGCAAATCTGCTTGCTCCTTCGGCGCTACTTAAAGTAGTCTCTCCCCTTGTTATCATTCGCATCAATATTTTTTTAAAGAATGGGTACGATAATACCCAAATGATACGGAAATAAGTTGACATTATTTTAAAACTTACCAATGTGGCAAATTTCAAAACATTATCAACTATTTTCATCCTACCATTGCTAAGCCTGGTCGAGCAATATATTTATTTAATTTAAAGGAGCTGTAATATATGTCCGTGCAAATCAATTTTGATTCTTCCTGGCAGGATGAATTTTTGCAAAGAATGACAAATGACGGACCTTGGGGAAACTGGGAATTATTCAAATTAGCCGTGGATGTGGAACAACACACCGTCATTCCAGAATTCGAGGGACTCCAAGCACCTAAGCATCTTCCTCATTTAACTCCATTGCCGCACCAGCTCGAGGTCGCCAAACAAGTTGTGGAGAATATGAACGGGAAAGCCATTTTAGCAGATGATGTAGGACTTGGTAAGAAGATTGAGGCCGGTTTAATTTTAAAAGAATATATGATACGAGGACTTGTTAAAAAAGTATTGATCCTTGTCCCGGCTTCACTCGTTACCCAGTGGGTTTCGGAATTGAATACAAAGTTTTTTATCCCTGCCATTTCCCAACGAAAAAGCTATGTTTGGGAGCAATATGATGTAGTCGTTTCGTCTATCGATACAGCAAAACGCAGCCCCCACCGAGAAATAATTTTTGAACAAAACTATGATTTAATTATTATCGACGAAGCTCATAAGCTAAAAAACAATAAAACAAAAAACTATGAGTTTGTTCAAAGCTTAAAAAAGAAATTTTGCTTACTTCTAACAGCTACTCCCATCCAAAATCGGATTGAGGAAATTTTTAATCTTGTATCTTTACTTAAGCCTGGTCATTTAGGGAATGAGTCGGTCTTCTTTGAAAAATACAAACGGGACGCGAGATCAATTAATGATGATGAACACTTAAAGGAGCTTGTCAATAAAGTGATGATTCGGAACCGCCGTGCTGACACGGGGATTGAATGGACAAAACGCTTAGTCGAGACTATTCCTATTGAATTTACTGACCCAGAACGCGACCTTTATGATTCGATTTCTGGCCTCCGTTCCGAAGGTGATTGGATGACTTCAAGCCAGTTTTCGCTCATGACTCTGCAGCGAGAAGCATGCAGTAGCAGAGAAGCAGTTTATTACACCCTTAAAAACATGCTTGAGAAACAAGAATCACCTTCAACCTTTTATCAAGAAATGATTCAATCGTTAATAAAAAAGGTCGAGGCTATTCAAACAAACACAAAAGCAAACAAAGCGCTTGAGCTAATACAAGCTGCTAATGATAAAGTAATCATTTTTACTGAATACCGTGCAACTCAAATGTATCTGCAATGGTTTTTAAAGCAACATGGGATATCGTCAGTACCCTTTCGGGGTGGTTTCAAGCGTGGGAAAAAGGACTGGATGCGTGAGCTTTTCCAAAAACAAGCCCAAGTGTTGATCGCAACAGAAGCTGGAGGTGAGGGAATAAACCTCCAATTTTGCCATCATATTATCAATTTTGACTTACCTTGGAATCCTATGAGACTCGAACAAAGAATTGGACGTATTCACCGGCTAGGCCAAGAAAAGGATGTTTTAATTTATAACTTTGCTACCAAAAATACGGTAGAAGAACATATTTTAAAACTCCTATATGAAAAAATACATCTTTTCGAAAAAGTAGTTGGCGAGTTGGATGATATTTTAACCCGATTAGAGTTTGGAAATTTCGAAGATCATATGATCGATATATTTGGCCACTCTTCATCCGAAGGTGAAATGCGAATAAAAATGGAGAATCTTACCTCAATGATTCAATTTGCCGAAGAAATGAAAGCAGGTGAAATAAATGCAGCAGCAGGAAATTCATAATTTTTTGGAACAGTATTTTCAATCGAACAGCTGTGAACTTGAGGAAAGCGGTCACGGCTACATGATCGTACAATTATCAAACGATCTGGATAAAGAACTAATGAACCGCCCCTTTTATTGGCATTACCTTGAAAAAACTGGTGGAAGTCCAAATCCAATGAAACTGACCTTAATTACAAACCCGCAAATTGCACCTGACAATTTGAAAGGGGAAACGATTCATTTCGGTTCTCCACGCCTTCACCAAATTTTCCAATCCACCAAGAGCCTGGCAGGCTATATCAGACTTTACGAGAGAAACGGACAAAATATAGGTAGACAAACCCCCTTATTTCCTTGGCTAGTACTTAATGTTAAAATATCATACCAGTGTGACCGAAAACGGGATGTATTTAAATCTATTGGCCTTCATCTCATTAATGGGATGATGATTGAAAATTTTCACGATAAACTACTGCAGATTTCACTGACACCAAAAATCCCAGATTACTTTTTTACCCTATCACCGCTCGTCATGCCCAGAAGCGGAATCACTAGAATAGAGCATTATTTGAAAAAGGAGATTGAACAAGAGGATCATACCTGGGCGGATGAAGCAAAAAACAGATGGCAGCAGGATTTAGATTTATTACAGCACTTTTACGAGGATGAAGAGAACAAGGAAGGATTTGAAAATGAAAAAGCCGCCCTACAAGAGCAGTATGAACCAAAAATCAATATCTCTATTATAAACGGAGGCTTGTTTTACTTAACCGAAAAAGCTATTTAACTAGAAAATAGGATACGCCAAGTGCTAGAAATGCAAAGGAGACTAGCCAGAATCAGCCAGTCTCCTCAAAAGTTAATGCTTCCGTTTGAACAAAGAGATTAAAAGATAGGGGATAACCCCAAACCAATGGAAAAGAAAAGGTTCTTTAATATCCTTTTTTTGATACTTGTGCTTTTTTCGCTCGTCTTTTGGTTGATCAATATATTTAACAAACGTTTGCGTAATATATTTGACGTAATCATTTGATTTCATTGAACATACCTCCATAATACTACCAGTATTAGCATGCCCAATTTCTAAAATTTAAGACGACCAACTATCTATTATTCCACTTTATTTAATTCCAATTAGTTCTTCTCCACCCATTTCGTCAATTTTTTTTGGTTCTTGTCATAATAACCAAAGCCTATTGCTTTTTCGCCGGTGTTTAGTGTTATGGTGAAAGTGATTTTCAAGGAAACACCCAAATCCTCTTTAATATAGTCCACTTTTCCTTCCTTAAACGATAAAATTCCTGAGTTATTTATAGGTTCTCCGTTTCGTAGCTGATTTTCAAGTCTTCTCACTGAAGATAATAAATAGTATTCCTCATTTAAGATAGTTTTAGTTTCATAAGCCATTTTCTTTTCATTCAAATATTGTTGTGTATAAATCAATATCAAAGAAGAGAATAGTAGGAGCATACATAGCGAGATCGGGTAGGTAAACCCTTTTTGATTTACGTTCATTTAGGAAACACCATCTCGAATAAAAATCCGTACTTCTTCTTTGTATTCATGACCATACTTATCCATTAAATTTACTCGGACTGCATTACGTAACTTTTCGAATTGAAAAGATCCAATATTTTGCAATAAGATTTCATGTCCTTTATAATCAACCCTTCTTCTTAAATTCGTACCGTATTTTTCATAGATAATCGTTTCCCCGTCTTTTTGTAATAGAATCGTTTGATTTAAAACCGTAACACTAGTGCTCATTCTTACCTCTTTTTTTATCTGACTAATAAATACCTCCCACTCTAATCTCTGAATTCTTTTTTCAATCGGTTGTTCATTTATCATCAACCGAAAGGATAGTGGCAGAAAAGATACAATGATGCAAAAAATAGAAAAGGCGAATAACATTTCAACCAATGTAAATCCTCTGTTATTCAATACTCTTACATTTTTTATGGTGATTTGATTTATCATCTTTATATTCGACACACACCTCGGTTTGTGACGTACCATTCCAGTTAATCTCAAAGATAGTTCCATTTAAAGTTTCGATCCGGTTACCAACTTGGATGCCTTCATCAATCTTTCTTTCCATCTGATCATATAACAGATGGATTGCAGTGTTTTCTAATTGAACTTGAACTGCCTGATCTTTTAAAAAGATGACAATGGGTATGAAGAAACCAGTTATGAGTAACCATGCTGTTAAAGACAGCAGCAATTCTGCCAAAAAATAACCCTCACTCCTTCGTAACATAAAACCTTCCTTTCCCTATTTGGAAAGTGATTCGATAAGTAGAAGTCCCTATCCTAATAAAAAAGGAACCGAAGCGGTTGATGTTTCCACTCTCCGAGAATTGAAAGTATAGTGGCAAAGAGCCCTCAGTAATCTTTACTCCTTCTGAATATTGCCTCTCCAAAATAATGGGTCCATTTACCTTTTCGCGGAAATAATAATAATTTCCTCCAGACATGATGTTTACCGTAATTTGTGTTTGATGGGAAATCGCATACTGCTGTGCCCAAAAAATATCAGATTTGAATTGGGAAAAAAATAAATTTTTTTCGAGCATGCTGGACTGAGGTTTTACCACGATGAGAGTAATAGAAGAAATAACGAGGAATATGGAAAAAACTAACAACATTTCAGTCAAAGTAAATCCTTTTTGATTCCATTTCATTAGGAGCCACTTGTGCCCGTGGTTACCTCCCCATCTGCTCCAATCACAATTTGGGTACTATTTGGGCAAGCAGTCTCACCACTCTTCAGATAACCCTCTTCAACCAATTCTTGTGTACTTGCTGGGTATGTCTGATGTTCTAAATGATAGGCTTGTACTTGTGCCTCAACCATTTTCACAAAAGCCTGACAGCCTTTTGTATTGATATTTGCATTATGCTTTGCAACATTAGGAATCGTAATGATTAGTAAGACAGAAATAATTAACAAAACAATCATCATTTCTATTAAGGTAAATCCTTTTTCATTTTTCATTTCAATCACTCCTCTTTTATATCCCGTCTAATAGGTGAAACATTGGTAACAAAATAGCTAAGTACATTGAAACAATTAATAAACCGATAATCATATAAAGAATAGGTTGAATTGTTTTTATCCACCTTTCAGTTTTCTCTTCTAGAACCATCACACAATGTTTACTATAGAAGGAAAGCTCTTGAGACAGCTTTCCTTTCTCTTGACCATGCTTGACAATATGGGAAAGGTCCTTTTCAAAAACAGAAAAACTAGAAATAATCGTTTCTAAATTATCGCCCTTTGATAACTTCTCCCTCATCTCTGAGCAAATTTGTCCATAAAAAGGTTGATCAAGATTTTTTTCAAACATTCTTATCGCTTCCAAAACTGATAAGCCTCCTGATAATAGATAGCTCATTTGCACTGAAAAATAATGAGTGTATAACAACTTGCAAAACGGCCCAATAACAGGAATTTTCACCATTCGATTTCTTCGGTCGAGCGCTGAAAGACGTCTTATGCGGAAAATATAATACAAAAATAGAATAGTGGATAAGCCCAAAAGGAAGGTTAAAAAGACAGGAACCATGTCACCGAAAAAATAAATGACTTGGGTAAACAGATTCTGTTTCAAATCCATTGATTGAAACAGAGTGGTGAATTTTGGAAGTAATACTTGATCAACAAAATAAAACAGGACGGCTGTTATTAAGATTAGAATCGCAGGGTAATACAACATCTTCATCAATCTCTGAACATCTTGACTTCGTTTTAACATGATTGTGCTTCCTTCTTTAAAAGCCTCTGCTACCCCACCGTGCTGCTCTGCAAAATAAACATACCCTACCAAGTTCTTATTGAAATGAAGGTTGGTAAGTATTTGATACAGTGGATAACCTTCACGCAACTCGACAATACATTGGTTAATGTCAGTCTTTTTGGCAGCTGGAAAATAATAGGCCAAACTATCTATGGCCTCAGAAAGAGAATATCCTCTTGACAGTAACTCACCCGTTCTTTGCAAAAATAAGGCTTGTTGTTGATTACTCCATTTCTTATTCATCCGTATACACCCAACGATCATATTTATTTTCTTTAATAAAACCTAAAGAAATTCCTTTCTTAATATAGTCCTTCAAAGTTCGATAGGGATATCGGACCTCTAGCTGTTCTCCTTTTGCCTCTTTTGGCACGGAAGACAAAGCTTTCCCATTTAACAGCTCCATCACGTTTGCCCGTTTCCCTCTTCCATATGAATAGCAAAATGGCGAGCACTCTCCCTGACAATACGGACAGGTTAACTCTACTAATCTCTGAGCAGTTACTGCAACAAGCGTTTGTTCGATTTCCAGCCAGTTTACACCAAATTCCTTTAATCTAAATATCGCACCCTTTGCATTTCGAGTATGCAAAGTACTTAAAACTAGATGTCCTGTTAATGCCG
>CAURFY010000104.1:0-7764 GCA_963524115.1 uncultured Bacillus sp. | reverse complement strand
GCATACATGAAAAAATCCTGACATTGCCAGAGGAAACTAAAGTTTTATCTGGACATGGTCCTATTACTACTGTTAGAAAAGAGATAGATTCTAACCCATTTCTTAATGGCTTTTAACAGATAATAGAAAAATGAAAAACCCTTCTCACAGGAGAAGGGTTTTTCTGGGGGATGTTCTATTCATAATGGGAGGGGATTAAGTTAAGCTACCTTAATTTTATTTCAAAGTTAACACTATGTCAATAGTGTAAATTAAAATAATAGGAGTAATTATGGAATCTTTAATAAAAAAACAAATATTTGATTCACCTCGGGGATTTATTACTTATGCCGATTTTATTGAAACAGTCCTATATCACCCAGAGTTAGGATACTACATGAAGGAGGGAGTAAAAATTGGGAGGGAGGGTGATTTTTTTACAACCAGTAATGTCTCTGACATTTATGGAAGAATGGTTGCTAAATGGTACAGTCAGCAAGCATTAAAATTTAATTTACCTCCCAATGTTTGTGAAATTGGCGCAGGAACCGGCAGGTTTGCTCAAGCGTTTATCGATGAGTGGGATAAGTGCACCACACTCAAGCTATCCTACACGATAGTAGAAACAAGTCCATACCATAGGAGGTTACAACAAGAAAAAATAGTGATGAACGAGAACGTGAAACAGGTGAAGAGCTTGGAAGACGTGAAATCGTTTGAGGGCTTTATTTTTTCAAATGAATTGTTTGATGCCCTGCCAGTACATGTCGTTCAAAGGTTGGATAACGAGCTATTTGAAATGATGGTGACTATCCAAAATGATCAACTTGTGGAAATACCTGTTCAACTTGAAAACGAAAAAATTATAGAATTTCTATCTACCCAAAATCTTGTCCTTCAAGAATCGCAAAGAATTGAAGTTCCATTGGCGATGACAAATCTAATTGGCAGGATTTCAACGATCCTCTCGAAGGGGATCATTTTGACAGTTGATTATGGTTATACAAATAATGACTGGATGGACCCCATTCATCGGAATGGGAGCTTAAGAGGGTATTATAGGCATCAACTAATGAACGATGTGCTTCAGCATTTGGGTGACATGGATATTACCAGTCATGTCCACTTTGATGCGTTGGTTGAATTGGGGGAAATTGCTGGTCTTTCATTCATAGATAAATTAAGACAGGATGAATTTTTTCTGTCAATCGGGATATTAAAAGAACTTCAGAATCATTATGATTCAAATCCATTTTCGGAGAAAAGTAAGCAGAATCGAGCAATTCGTAGTTTGATCATGCCTTCAGGTTTAAGCCCATCCTTTCAGGCAGTTCTTCAACATAAGGGTTTACAGGACCAAGCTTCACAAATTTTAATAAAAAAATGGATATAAAAAAGACGATGGAAAATCCCATCGCCTTTTTTATGGCTAAAACTTAATTTGTTGCCCCAGGAATTAACATAAAGGTTGTCCAGTATGTAAACCCTGCAAAGAAAACCGTTAAATAAGCACCGAATACATATAAATACATACGTTCGGACAATTTCAAGTAACTCAACAAGACGAAAAATCCAGTTTGACCGAAGAAAATTAAGGACGCAGTATACATATCGCCTAAATAAAACATTACAGCGAAAATACCTGTCCAAAATCCTAAGACTCTGTACATACGATCCATCGGTATCCCTCCTTTTGCCCTTTTGTCCATCGTACAATATTATATATGAAATTTCATTAAAATGTAAATATTTAAATAATATTTCATCATTATACTGTAACTAACGCTTGGTAGCTGCAGGAGTGACATCCGGTAATCATATTTTCTTTTTCAACAAGCTCAACAGAATTAAAGAGAGATTCAAACATTCCTTTTAAAAATTCAAAATGCATCCCACAAACTGATTCGGAATGATCGATAGCAGCCTCTTTAAAAGGACAATTGAAGATTTCAAAATAAATTTTAGTTTGATCTTCATTTGCTTCAAAGTCAGGATAAAATCCGGCCATTGTTGCGGCACTTCTCATAATGTTTAGTTTTTGGTCGAAAGATAGATCTTCGCTATTTTGATGTTGCGAAGCCATTTCTTGTTCAACTAGTTCTGTTCCAAACCGTTTTCCAGTAATATAAAGTGCTTTTCTTCCTTCTTCACCCAAAGAAAGCATAGTTTGGATAGCGATATTGGATAGTAGCTGGTAGTCTCGATACGGAAAGTTAAGTTGAATGACATCATCAGATAAACGATACAGTCTACTTGGTCGTCCGCCTTTACCTGTTTTCTTTGTTTCGGAAACAAGCATGTTCACATCTTCAAGCTTTGATAAATGAAGTCGTGCCACATTTGGATGAATATTAAAACCATCTGCAATTTCCTGTACTGTTACTTCTTGATGACGTTTCGTAATGTATTGATAAATATAATACCTGGTTGGATCTGATAATACATTTGTTATTTTTAATGTTTGTTCCATCACAGTTCACCTCGGACTACAATAGTTTAACATCATTATAATACAGCAATTGGAAGTTGGGAATGGAGTTTACAATGTAAACACTATATGTTTATAAAAAGTTCACAACAAAATGTCGAATTATTGAACAGATTTAAACTGTTATATAAAAGGAAGATGCAAGCGGGGTGGGCTTTCAGACTGTATCTTATTTAACTGTTATAATTGAGAAGTGTTACCATTTCGATTGTCGAAATATGGTGAATTTGGAAAACCGTACTATATTTGGAGGGACAAAACGAAGTAACTAAGCTTTTCTAACTGGGCTAGCAGGGATCGAACCTACGAATGACGGAGTCAAAGTCCGTTGCCTTACCGCTTGGCTATAGCCCAAGAATTTGTTTATACATTATTTAATAAACAATTTATTCTTATTATGAAAAAATATTTTAATTTTATTCAAAAAATATTTATTTTATGGGAAGGAATTAGTGAAAGAATAGCGAATCCTTCCATTATCAAATAAAAAGGTGGTGAAAAAATATTGTGAACTCGATCGAGCAATTAGCCGAAAGAGTCATTACCGACGCAGTTCGAAACAACGCAACCGACATCCACTTTCTTCCTCGGAAAAATGACACCTTAGTTCAACTACGAATCGGAAACAATTTGATCCCAAAATTTTCTCTCCCCAAACAAGAATGTGATCGACTGATTTCCCATTTTAAGTTTACATCCTCAATGGACATAGGGGAACGAAGGCGACCTCAAAGTGGTTCGTTTTCTCTTGAGGTGGATCAACATGTCATTGGCCTCCGCTTATCAACATTGCCAGCCAGCAATAGTGAAAGCTTAGTGATTCGCTTACTTCCGCAACAACAACAAATTCCTTTTTTTCAGCTCTCTTTATTCCCTGTTATGACAAGAAAACTGATTGCCCTCCTAAAGCATTCTCATGGTTTAATCATTTTTACTGGACCGACAGGGACTGAGTTTGGGGAGTATTTCTCTTATAATGAAAACACATTAAATTAATAATGATTCAACGGTTTACAAATTGATTTTTTCAAATACAATACCGTTGGAAATATTACAAAAAGTAGGTGTGTTTTGATTATGAAAGAAATTAATAAGGTGGCAATCTACTTACGTTTGTCACGAGATGAAGAAAACAAAGGCATTGAAGAAATTTTGGCAAATCACAGAAAAATATTAATTGAATTATGCGTAAAAAACAGTTGGAAATACGATGTTTACGAAGAGATAGCTTCAAGTATTGACAGGAATCGTGAACAATTAAATCTTATGCTTGAAAAAGTTGAAAAACATGAATATGACGCTGTGGTGGTTCATGCTGTTGACCGTTTAAGTCGAAGCAGTTTTGATGGGCCTGAAATACGGAAAATATTGTTTATGGCTGATACTGCCATTGTCACACCAATAAGGATTTACGATTGGTCAAAAGACGAAGATATGTTGCTGTTAGATATTGAACAAGTAATGGCTGCTCAAGAATATCGAATGATTAAACGGAGGATGACAAGCGGAAAACTCGCTGCTTCAAAAGCTGGATTATTTGTTCATGGTAAACCTCCGCTGGGTTATGACAAAGATAAAAAGACTCGAAAGTTAGTTCCGAACGAAAAGGCTGAGCATATTGAATTTATTTTTAATTCAATCATTGCAGGAAAAACAGTTTCAGACGTATATCATGAGCTAAATAAAATGGGTTTGAAAACCAGAACCAATAGCGAATTCACATTTAATGGCATATTAAGAATCGTGAACAATGAAGCCTATCGTGGGGCTCTCGTTAGTAATAAATATGATGGCAAAAATAAAACAAAGCCTAAAAGTGAATGGCATTATGTTGAAAATGCACATCCAGCCATTATTGATAATGAAACATGGTACAAAGCTAACAAAATAGCGAATAATTATTCATTTTCTGCACCTCGGAGCAAAAACAAAATTTATCCAACAACCAAATTAATTTACTGTGCTGTTTGTTCAAAAGTCCAAGGCTCACAGTATTATCCACACCTTGATAAGTTTTATTTGAAAATGTGTGCTCGATGTAAAAACAGAACGTACTTATATGAGCCGATTTTAAAAATCATCAAAGAAGAAATTGCAAGGCACATTCCAAAACTCCTTGAGCAAATTAATGAAATAAAAGAAAATGACAATACTGTTGAGAACGAATACAAGAAAGCACAGATAGAAAAACAAATAAAAGCGGCTGAAAAAGCGATAATTAAGGCTCGAGAGGGTTATGAAGCAGAAGTTTATACGCTGGTTGAATACAGAGAAACGAAATCAAAACGTGAAACTTTAATTCAAGAAATGAAAGCGGAACTTCGAGAAATTGAAGCACAAAAGCCACAGGACAGAATTGCTGATTTAAACCAAATGAAAGAAAAAGTTGAGTATTTGCTTCAAAATTGGGAATGTATAGATGGCGATGGTTTGACTGATGAAGAAGTGAACAGAGCATTACATTTCATTATTGAAAAAATAACATGGAGATATGATAAAGGCGAAGATGCTGTTCCAGAATTAAATATCGTGTATAAACGCCCGTAGACCGTCACTGTGCGGTCTTTTTGTTTTGTTTATAAAACTATTAAACAAATAAAAACGCACCGAGCTAATGTGCCCAGTGTCGTTTGGTGATATTTTAATAATGTTCCATAGTATTTAGTATTACTGACTTTAGGGAACGTGGCGTACTTGAACCCCAATTGATTCTCCATCCTTTTTTATCGCATGTGATTGTTGTAAGTGAAATGGTCTTATCATAAATCTGAATTAGATAAACCGTTTCACCATTATCATTAACATGCTCTTGTAATTCAATTGAATCAAAAGCATTTTGCCATCTCAATGAATCTTTCAAATTATTAAATTTCATTTCTGACAGCCCTTTTAGCATCTCGCCAGTCGCTTCCAATTCTTCATCCTCATCTTCAAATTCTTCATCGCACATGAATCTTAGGGAACTGTTTTTGAGGAAATTTTGGTGCTCTTCAAAACTTTTTATATCTTCTAAAGTTTGATATTCCAAATCAAAATCAATTCTTTCTGAATCATCTTCATAAATACGGATATTTAAGAAAAAGTAAGGCTCTTCTTTATAACCAACAAATTCTGCCATCATTTCAGTTTCCAAAACAAATGGGTCAAAGCAAATATGGCTGTTTTCGTCAAACCTTCTGATAATGCCATACTTACTGTCCCAGAAGTATTCTTCGCTTACAAGATTTTTTATTCCTTTAAGCATGATAGTTTCGGCGCTCATTTCATCGAAAATGGCCCTAATTTTGCTCAAATCAACAAGAACACTGGCCATAATTTTGTTCATGGAATCTAAAAACGCTACGCCTGTTTTCTTCCAGTTGATGTCGTGTTCAATTGACAAAATCTTACTAAGTTCTTCGTTGTAAACTTCTTGCCATTGTTTCTTCCATGAAATAAAAGTTGCTGATGTTGTTACTGTTTTAACTGATGTTGTCATAATACATTACCTCCAGTAATTTTGTTTGATTATGTAATTAGGAGGATTTTTTGTAATTATTCCGTTTAATGTACTACCCAACTGGGCGTATTTGTATATTAGCACAAAAAGGCGAACGATACAAATAATTTTTACTGAAAATAGTCTTTAAATACGAATATTAAAACATATTTAATATTTTATTATTCGTGTTTTAGGCGATGGTTATTAATTTAGCATATATCTCAGGATAAAATGCCGCTGGTTACATCTAACGTTTATACCATAGCTAATAAGGAACTACTGCTGATTGGCTAAAATTGAAATTTGGTAGCGGCAAATGGGAATTATGATAATTAAAAATTTATAACTTTCATAGCGAAATCTTGGTATAATTGTTGAAAAAAGGCAGTTGAGCTTATGAACAATGTTGTGAACAATGTGCCAGTGGATTGGCTGAGGTATGTGTGGATAATACCGATTGTAATGGGGTTTGTTACTTTCGTATTGACTTCGTTATTTACTGTATTCCGAGAGCGAAAAAACAATAACATCCCAAGAAGAGTATTTTTGGAATATGCAGAGTATGAAATGGAATATCCATTTGGAGATAAGCCTAAGCACGGGGAAGGGAGAATACTAGTTGGGGAAAATGGTAAAAAGCTAATACAGAATGCTAATACACATGGTGGTTCTGATTATACTTTTATGGTTATAAATAACATAACTGAAAATGATATTATTAATGTGAAAATTAAGTTTGTTTTTAGCGACAGACCTGGTAAAAGAGGATCTCTACCCAAGGAAATCATAACAGAAGAATTTTTCATGCCAGTTTGGAAAAGTGCTGATACAATATACATTCCTTCAACTATTTATAATAGCTCTAGTAAATTTTCCACCAATGAAGAATTGCTCATTGAATATACCACTACAGGATTTGAACATTTTAGGTATAGCTACGTTAGAGAATACAGTGGTAAATACACCGAAAGGCTTGAAATAAGGTATCTTGGATTTATGTGGCTGCCAAAGGTAAATTATCATCAGGGCGATTTTTATAGATTTATTAGAGTTAGGAATAAAGAGGAAGAATAGAAAAAAGAGGAAGCAGAAAAAAAGGAGTCGTGATAACGGCTCCCCGCCGTAGAAAAAACACATGAAGGAAATAAAAGACTGAGGTAGTATCTGTTGGCACAGAAGGTACCCAATGGACTTTTTGGTGTGAGACAAAAAGCATCTGAATCTTCAACAGACCACGCCCTTAAGATTTCGTTACAATAATTCACCAGTGTTCAAATTCATCAAATCTTGTAATGAAATTTTAGATTTAAATTTTTCTGCATATTCATCGTTGAGGGTTTGGTCGTCATATTTAAAGGCAATATTATACAGTTTACCCGTTTTGGTTTTCGGTACTAACCCCTCATCAACTAAAAATTTAGCAAGTGATTTCAAACAATTTTCATCATCACTTGAATACCAAACAATTACCCAACTATCATCATTTACTCGTGGATTAAATGTAATCGTGTCGGGATTTGTATGTTTAACTAAAGGAGTAACACCTTGTTTAATTGCCTTAAGGATTAATCCTTGTAATTCATCAGATATGTCTCCCTTACCAAAAGTCATAAATTTACCAACTTTATCAGACTCGGTAAATGTATTCGCCCCATACCATAACCAACCCATATCCACACGGTTTGCTAATTCACGTTTCATTCAGATCAACTCCAATCCCCAAATTTACCAATTTGAATATTCGTCAACGAACGAAAAAATTCCTGCCATTAAAAATAAGCACAACCTTTTATTGATTCGTCTGGTTTATTGCATT
>CAURFY010000103.1:0-7769 GCA_963524115.1 uncultured Bacillus sp. | reverse complement strand
ATTTAATACAATCGACATTGGTTCGCTTGAGCCAGGAACTGCCCTATTTATGATGTTCCTCATGTTTGTTGGTGCGGGTAGTACTTCAACTGGTGGTGGGATTAAGCTGACAACCTTTGTCATTATAAGTGCAGCAGTAATCACATTCTTAAAAGGGAAACAGGAAACGAATATTCTTCATCGGAGGATTCGAGACGAGGCAATTATCCGTTCATTAGCTATTACGACCGTGAGTATCTTGTTTATTTTTCTAGTTACCATTGTATTGGCAATTAGTGAAAAAGGGACTTTCCTCCAAATCCTATTTGAAGTGATTTCAGCCTTTGGTACTGTTGGCTTGACAATGAATTTCACGGCAAGTCTTTCTGTCTTAGGAAAAATAGTTGTTATTTTGATTATGTTTTTCGGTAAGTTAGGTCCACTAACGCTGGTCTATTCTTTAACCAAACGAGAAAAATCAAAAATTAGTTATCCAACTGGAGAGTTGTATACATAAATGTTTATAGCAAACAGAGGCTAACTCGTAATGATGAGTCAGCCTCTGTTTCAATTTAAGATAGGACTTCTGATTTTGTTGTTAATGGAAGATGATGTACTGTTTCACTTACAGGAACATTTTTAAATACTTCAACGTACTTAATATGGTGTTCTTCCATTTCCTGAATTTTAAAGGAATAGTTATTATAATGAAGAATATCGCTTTCTTTGGCCTCGTAATTTTCAGTCAAGATCCATCCACCGATTGTATCTACATCTTCATCATCAATCTCAAGCCCAAACAAATCGTTTACTTCACTAACCAAAACCTTAGCATCAATGATATAGTGATCCTCATTAACTTTACGAATCATTGGGACCTCATCCATATCAAACTCATCACGAATTTCCCCGACGATTTCTTCAAGAATATCTTCTACAGTCACTAAACCAGACGTTCCACCATATTCATCCATTAAAATAGCTAAATGAATCCGATCCTTCTGCATCTTTACCAATAGGTCATGTATCGGAATCGAGTCGATTACCCGAATAATGGGGCGAGTATAGGATTCGAGGGTTTGTGTGCCCAATTCATTGTTGGTAATAATATCTGTCATAATTTCCTTTATATTAACCATGCCGATTATGTGGTCTTTGTCACCATCAATGATTGGGTAACGTGTGAATTTTTCAATCTTGGCAACTTTAAGGAATTCCTCCAGAGTATCATCTTTTGACAGTGAAATGATTTCTGTTCTTGGAACCATGATTTCCTTAGCGATTCGGTTGTCAAATTCAAATATTTTATTTACATACTTAAACTCTGATTGGTTAATTTCACCACTTTTATAGCTTTCCGACAAGATGATCCGAAGTTCCTCTTCAGTATGGGCCAATTCATGTTCTGAAACCTGTTTCAAGCCAAACATCCTCGTGGTTAATAGTGCAGCTCCTTTTAAATCCCAAATAAATGGGTACATTACCTTATTAAAAAGGATAAGAGGCTTAGCTGTAACGAGGCTAACAAATTCAGCTTTTTGAATAGCTAATGTTTTAGGTGCCAACTCCCCAACCACCACATGTAAAAATGTCACGACTGTAAAAGCAATTACAAGTGAAAGTACATGTGTAATCGAGGTAGGGATATTAATACCTAGTAATAGCGGATGGAGTAAACGTTCAATCGTTGGTTCTCCAAGCCAACCAAGACCAAGTGCTGTGACTGTAATCCCAAGCTGACAAGCTGATAAATATTCATCTAAATTAGAGATGATTTTTTTCGCAACAATAGCATTCTTGTTTCCTTCTTCAATCAATTGGTCAATTCTAGAACTTCTAATTCTTATTATGGCAAATTCTGATGCTACAAAAAATGCCGTTAAAGCAATTAAAATGGCTATTAAAACCAAGTTTAATATGTCCAAATAATTTTCCTTAGCTCGCACTAATAACGAGTAAGGAGTCACCTCCCAGTAAGTAAAAAAATTAACTTGTTAAGCTCAAAAGGGATTGCATTAAAACTGAGCATTCAACAGTCAGCTTTTTTGATAATGCCGTTTTTTGCTGCTCCTCCAATTGTTGAATTAAAGGGAAGATAGCTGACAATTCGGAATGAAGCTGGTGCATTTGCTTCGTTACATCACTAATATGCTTTTCAACCTCTGAGCTTTTGATCTCTTTTGATTTATTAATTTCTAGTTTTCTCTTAATTTCTTCCAAAGGAAGATGTATTTTTTTGCAGTCTTCGATGAACTTTAAGTCAGTAAGAGACTGCTCATTGTATATACGATAGTTGGATTTTGAGCGTTCGGCATGCAATATTCCAAGACTTGTATAATAGTCTATAGTCCGTTTAGACACATTCGCAAGAAGTGCTAGTTCACCGATACGATAGAATACCCCATCATATCACCCCAATTTTAGTAAATTACTATTTATTATAGTTGATTTTAAACCATACAGTCAAACGTTACCCTTCAGCGATAAATGTTATCTATAGTTTATGATAAAAGGATTTTGATATGTATGAAAATATGAAAAAATAACTAAAAACATATTTTTTTTCAATAATAATAAATTCATAAACAAAAAAAGCATCGAAAAATTACGATGCTTCATTTTCTAGATTGGTTTTTTTTACCTTTTGCTCCATTCGTGTGAGAGCATGCTGTAGACAATTAAATTGTGAAAGGTTCGATGGATTCTTTCTCCATCTCTAATCATTCCTTCCATTGTAAACCCAAGTCTTTCAGGAATAGCCCGACTTTTAAGGTTATGCTCTCCACAACGGATTTCAATTCGATTTAATCCAAGTTCATAAAATGCATAATTGATTAGGGCTACGGCTGATTTAGTCATAATTCCATATCCTTGGGCATTTTTTGATAGAAAGTAACCCATACTTGTTTGAGAATTGGTCCAGTCCATATGATGGAAACCAATTGTACCAACTAATTGCCCTCTGAATCGAATCCCTGTGTGAACTCCATTATTGTCAGCAAATTGTTTTAACCACATCGGAATGATGGAATGATATTGTAGGGGAGATGTCATTCCATCAACCCAAGGTAACCATCTCCTTAAATGGTCCCTGTTCAAGTCAACAACCTCGAATAATTCCTGTGCATGTTGGAGTTGAAATAATTGAAGTTCAATTTCTTGATCAACCTTTAATGAAAACATACAGGACTCCTTTTGGTACAAACTTTAGTTTTTTTCAGCCATCGCAATAGGTAGGGTAATGATAAAATTAGTTTGTTCTGGTATCGATACACAGGATAAAAAGCCTTTATGTTTTTCAATAATTTCCCTGCATACGAATAAACCTAGACCTGTTCCTAGTTTCTTCGTGGTAACAAATGGTTCAAAAATAGTGTTAAGACTTGATTCAGGAATCATTGGACCATTATTTGAAACGAGTATTTTAATATGGTTATTTTGTAACCTAGAGCATTTTATTTGGATAATTGGATCAATACGGTATTGGCTAAGTACGTCAATGGCATTAAAAATTAAGTTAATAAATACTTGACGTATTTCGTCAGCATATCCATATAGATGAATCTCACCTTCTAAATCCAAATTATTGAGGATCTTCACTTTACTATCTAATATACTTGGATAAAGGAAGGTTAATACTTCATCAACCAATGCGTTTAGGGAAAAACGAGTTTTTTCCTTGCCAATAATTTCTTTTTTAGAAAGAAGTAGAAACTGAGAAATTCTAAAATTTAATTGTTCTAATTCACTTGAAATAATGTCTAAATATTTCATTTGCTGATATTCGGACTTTAACAGCTGGATAAATCCTTGAATTGATGTTAGGGGGTTGCGAAATTCATGGACAAAGCTTGACGTCATTTGTCCAAGTAGTGTTAAACGATCCTGGTGTGTTGAATCAATAAACTGATTTTTTTCCTCAATTATTTTGTCTTTTGCCTCAGTGTAATAAGAAACAGCGTAAAATGTGAACTTATCAAAAAAGTCATTAATTTCATTTATTATTTTTTGAAGGTCTGACCAATCAACATGCATCTTGCTTAAATATTGGAACAGAACAGACCGGCCCACATTAACGTTATAGACGAAATCGCCAATATTGCTGTTAGCGAGAACACGTTCCTCCCCAACCATGTTCGCAATCCTACGCAGATTCCTGTCCAGTTCTTCCTCTGATTTTGTTAACAAATTAACAATATTTTGGAAAATCAATTCGCGGTTTTGTTTAACCTTTTCTTTAAATAGATCACTGGCAGGAACAAGTATCCTGTTCTCCCACTCGCCAAAAATCCCAAATTTTTGATCAATCAATAAATTTAGTAGTCTTTTATTTGGTGTTGTTATCATTTGATTGTATCACCCATTCTTGGTTCATATCTCATTTTAATAAAAGTATTCGATTAAAAGAGACAAAATCCTTTATAATTTATGAGAAAATTTAAAATATTTGGTAAAAATAAGAATTTAAACTGTTTAAGCTTTCTAATATATTAATGGTAAGTTTGAAATAAAAGTGAACAATAGGACAATGTGAGTTTTCCCACAGCCAAAATAAAATTTTTTTGGTATAACTAAAGATAATCATTCTCAATTAATGATTTATGCGCTATAATGAGAATAGTTATCAATGAATATGTTTTAATTCATATGAGGTGATCAAATGCTCGGATATTTAAAAACCGGTGAAAAAGGAAAAATAATGGATATATCAGGTGCAGATACATTAGTTAGGAGACGGCTACTTGATCTTGGAATTACAGATGGATCGGAAGTAAGTATCAAATGTATCATGCCATTCGGTGGCCCATACATGGTTGAATCATGTGGCCAGTGCGTGGGTATTCGTCGTAAGGAAGCATGTCGGATAAGAGTGGAGAGAGTATAACATATGGAAATTGCTCTATTAGGTAACCCAAATACCGGGAAAACATCATTGTTTAATAACTTAACTGGCTCGTATGAGTATGTTGGGAATTGGAGCGGTGTAACCGTTGAGAAAAAGGTAGGCCAATTTAAAAATGGATACGCTAAATTAATAGATTTACCGGGAATCTATACTTTAAGTCCGCTTTCAAAAGATGAAGGTGTAGTTACAGACTTTTTGTTAGATGGAGCGTGTGATAAATTTCTTAATATTTTAGATGCTTCACAATTGGAACGGAATTTGCATTTAACCATCCAAATCCTGGAGTTCGGTAAACCAATCGTAATTGGTTTAAATATGGTTGATGTTGCAAAAAATCGTGGAATCCAGGTTAAACCAGAAAGCTTGTCATCCTTACTAGGTGTACCGGTGGTGTCTGTCATTGCCCGGAATGGAAACGGCTGTGATATTTTGTCACAAATTGCAACAGATAGCGAAAAATCCAATTGCAATGGTAATATCGTAGATTACGGTAAGAAGTTAGAAAGGTCAATTTCCGATTTTGCAAATATTGTGGATGGGAAGACACCGCACTCTTCGAGATGGTTGGCACTCCAGCTTCTAGAGGGTAACGGAAATGTGAAAAGCTATTTATATTCAATAGTCGGGGAACAACAAATTAATGACTTTATTGCTTCAGTACAAAGTTGTTTAGAAGGAGAGTCATTAGAACAATATATTTATTGGAAACGAAGAACAGCGATAGAGGCTATTGTAAAAGCATCAAGTGATAGGGCAGAAAAGGTGATTGTACCTTTAACAGAAAAGATTGATCGAATTGTCACAAATAAAGTTTTAGGAATACCTATATTTTTAATGATTATGTATTTTATGTTTATGCTTACATTTGACTGGTTAGGTTTCCCTTTATCAGATGCATTGGATTCCTTTTTATCTGGGCCCATTACTTCTGGAATTAAATCTCTTTTAGATATAGCGGGTGCTTCAGGTTTTATTAGAGATCTTGTTTTAGATGGAATCGTGGCAGGAGTGGGCGGTGTTCTAGTTTTTGTTCCGCAAATCTTTATCCTGTTCATGTTTATTTCAATTTTAGAAGATTCAGGTTACATGGCAAGGGTTGCCCTTGTTATGGATCGATTGATGGAATCAGTTGGTTTAAATGGTAAAGCGTTTATCCCGATGATGATTGGTTTTGGTTGTAATGTTCCAGGAATTATGGCGGCAAGAACCATCGAAACACCTAAGGAACGGTTATTAACGATTTTATTAACACCGTTAATGTCTTGCTCAGCTCGACTGCCAGTCTATGCACTATTTGTTGGGGCCTTTTTCCTAAAAAATAAAGCATTTATTGTTTTGTCGTTATATGTATTGGGGATTGTTATATCACTAATACTGGCAAAAATCTTTTCTTCAACCATTTTAAAAGGAGAGACTTCACTTTTTGTCATTGAACTGCCACCTTACCGGATGCCTCAAATAAGGGCATTGTGGAGAAGTACTTGGGATAAAGGAAAAGGTTTTATTAAAAAGGCGGGTACGTTCATTTTTGCAGGATCAGTCCTAATTTGGGTGCTTGCTTATGCAGGACCAAATGGTTTAAACGTGAATATGAATGAGAGCTTTTTAGCATCAATTGGGGGAATTCTTGCACCAATCCTTTCGCCAATTGGATTCGGAACATGGCAGGCTGGGGCATCACTCATTACTGGATTTTTAGCAAAGGAAGCCATCATTTCGACAATGAATATCATTTATTTTGCTCCAAGTGATGCGGGTCTTCAAGGTCTTTTAGCACAGCAATTTACACCTTTAGCTGCATATAGCTTTATGGCATTCATTTTACTTTATATTCCATGCCTAGCAACTGTTGCTACTATTTATAAAGAAACTGGGTCCAAAAAGTGGACAGCTTTTTCAATGGGTTATGCCTTAGTTATTGCGTATATTTTATCATTTGTCATTTATCAGGGCGGAAGATTGCTGGGGTTTTAATACCCTAAATGGGGGAGATTTTTTCATGATAGTTAATTTTCTAATAGGCGGAGCTATTTTTGGATATGCGATTTGGGCTTTAGTTCGGTTTATCAATAAGTCAAAACAAGGAAAGTGCGCCGCATGTTCGTTAAATGATGGCTGTACAAGTAAGAACTGTCAAACAACGAAATTGAACAAATAATCGTTTCAGATAGACCAAATATGAATATTATGTTACCTGGTAAAAAGGATGTATTAAATTGGTTTGATTTGGTGTAAAATTACACCAAATGAGTTAAAGGGATGACCTAATTGTGACAAAGGAAGAGATTATCCTAAGAGTATCGGAAAAAATAAGATTAATAAGAGCAGAAGTGGGTTATAACCAAGATAAAATGGCTGAAAT
Organism: uncultured Bacillus sp.; assembly: GCA_963524115.1. GTDB lineage: Bacteria > Bacillota > Bacilli > Bacillales > Cytobacillaceae > Bacillus_BU. The sequence continues at coordinate 522 of CAURFY010000103.1, read as the reverse complement.
TATTGGTCTTTCAAAAAAAACGCTCGTTCAAATTGAAAAAGGACGCGCAAAGGCAAATTGGGCAACAGTTGTAACGGTATGTGCTCTTTTCCGAGAAACAGAAACTGTCCAATCTTTATTTGGTAGTGAACCGCTTGAGGTATTAGAAACGATTGCAAGGAATGGCATTGGTTATCAAAAGGGAAAAACATTTGGCGGGAAAATTTGGTGGCGTGAGATTGTGAAAGATAAGCATAAGCAGTTCATACTGCAACAAAATATTCTTAGCTTACATTATCGTATTCTTGACCAAAATTTTTATCGAGTCTTCAGTAGTTTTGATGAACAAGCTGCAAGGGATTGTTTTGCAGAATTAACGCGAAATAATCATGAAAATTATTCTAGATGAAAAATAATTTTTTCCCTTTCTAGAAGGGATTTTTTTTGTTCTTGCTTTTCTTTAAAAATAAATATAATTAAACTATGAAAATAATAATACAAACTAGAAAAACTTTGAGTTTAATTTTTGATAAAAATTCTGAA
>CAURFY010000102.1:0-7771 GCA_963524115.1 uncultured Bacillus sp. | reverse complement strand
CTGCTCCCGCAGGAGTCTTCGCGCCTTCCACTCCAATCAACATTGTGCAAAAAAAACAGCATTGAGCTTTAACACAGCCTTTTTTAATAAATCACAATAGCTTGTTTACCCATTTGTTCCCACGCTTTTATAAAATTTTCACGATTGACCGATTGATTTTTGAAGCCATAGGGATTATTAATGTAAATATTTTCAGGGTCATAGCCAGTTATTACCACGCTATGCATATTAAAAGTAATATCTACCGACCCTTGTGGTGTTTGCCATGTTTGAAGATCAGATATCGGTACAAAGGTCTTTGTGTTGATCACCCAAACGGGGTTTCCTGACGCTACCTTTTGAAGAATCACATCGAAGGCTAGATTAGTGAGATCTTCAACTCTACCATTCAAGTATTTGTTAGCAAGATCAAAAATTGGTCCGTGGTAAACACCTAAGCCAGGCCCATCCTCCATATTCCCAACAAATCCAGTGTTAGGATTTCCATATTCTCCGTTACTATATTTTATGGGAACTCTAGTTATTTCCTGGGCTAATGCATTCTTAGAAACTTGTATCCCTTTAAAATTAAGAATCATCGCTAAGCTAGTTACTTCGCAGCCTGCTTTGAGTCTGGGAGGATCCATTTGATTAAGTAACGGTACATCTAACAAATAGTGATCACGAGTTGTTGCTGGATTTCTTTCATCTATACTTTTTTGCTGCTTACTAAATTTTAAAGTATTGACAATATCATCTAAAAAAGAACTAGAGCTAAGCAAGACGCTACCACTAATAATCAATACACCAATACTGAATCTGAAAAATTTAATCAAGAAACTTTCCTCCAATAATACATTGTCAATAAAAATTAATGGAAGGAGTAAGTATATTATGAGACTCCCCAGTTAATAGAATTTGAAAATATTATATCAAAAATAGTATGAGGAGTCTTTAGTAAATAACAACAGCTTGTTTGCCCATTTGTTCCCAAGCCTTGATGAAATTTTCACGATTAACTATTTCCATTTGGTTGAGGAGTGGGACATCTAACAAAACCTCATTTACTAATAGGGGAAATGAATTTCAAATATAAAAAAATACCACAGCGAGATTCGCTGTGGTATAGCTATTACAATATTAAAACATTATACTTGAACAGTTCCACGTATCATTTGTTTTGCTGTCAACCTTGCCTCTTCTTTAGCATTCTCGACTATTTCCTGAACTTTAGCAGGGAAATAATCAAATCCTTCCGCAACAACAGTATCTAGGACATCAATTCCTAAAAAGCGAAGGGCAATTTTTAAATAACGATCGCCAGACTCTAGTTCTGCCATTGGAGTGTTGATGTACAAACCGCCTCGTGTTTGGATATGGACCGCTTTTTTACCTGTTAGAGCCCCTTTAGCTCCGCTAGGTGTATAGTTAAAAGTTTTTCCGCTAACAAATAAATTATCTAGATATTGTTTTAAAACTGGAGGTGAGCTTAGATTCCAAACTGGCGAAACAAATACATAATAATCATAATCAACAAACTCATCCGCGACAGCATGCATGGCTAAGTATTTTTCTCTTTCAATTTCCGGGAGTTCTTCAATTTTATAACCGTATCCGCCTACTTTTCCGCGAGCTGAGACTAAGTCTGCGTCCATTTTTGGGATTTCTGCTTCAAATAAGTCAATTTTTTTAATTTCTGCATCAGGCTGTTCTTGCCGAAAGGCTTCAAGAAAAGCTTCTCCGATTTGTAATCCTTTTGACTTGCTCAAACCTTTGGGGTTCGCTGTAATATAAAGTAATTTAGCCATTTATGTCAGTCCCATCATTTATTCTTACTATATATTATATAAAAATAATGATAATGCTTTATTGAACAAACCATGAATATCATGAACATTGAGTGTCTTTGCAGGGATATTATTGGGAAAAATAAAAAAAGAAGCTGACCAAGTGGCCAGCTCAAAATAATAGAGAGGTTTTAAAAATTAACTATGAAAATAAACAGAAAGAGTAAAACATTTGAATCAGAGACTTAGGATAAACTAGAATTTCTAGACTACACTAAGCTTCCTGAAAATCGAGAGTCCTTAACATTTTCGATTTTCCAAGTAAGAGGTTTTTCCGAACCTCTATATATGAGACTCATTGTTAATAATTGAATCAAGATGCTGCATGGATACTTATTTCATTATCCTTGTTTGCAACCCCTTATTTTACCTTGTCTTAATCATAATATTTAGGTATGTAGAACTTATGAGGAAGTTATGTGGAAGTTGTGAAGATTAATATTTAGACATGGAAAAGGGTGCTGTGGTTTTATTTTCATTAACAAACAAAGAATTAATGGATAAATATGAGTGAACTATATTATATTAGTTGTATATGTTGGACCAAAGTTGGTGGATAAATGTTTCATTTTAATAAGGAAAAACTGATTTTCATTACAAAACTCCTGTTTCCTGTATTACTTTTATTCTTAGTCATTTTTGAATTAAGGAAAATGTTTTTAGGTTTAGATCCAAACTTGCTTATTCATAATATTAACCAACTTACGCTAGTAGAGATCATACTAATTGTAGTCGGAGGCTTTTTGGCCATTACTCCGATGTTTTATTATGACTATAGCCTGACCAAGCTATTACACCTTAACATACCAAGGAAACAGATCTTTGAGTATTCCGTCATCACGAATACATTTTCTAATTTACTTGGATTTGGTGGACTAATTGGGGCTGGATTAAGGTCTTATTTTTATAGTGAATATGAACCTGATAGAAGAAATTTACTTACTAATATCGGTGTTGTTTCGCTATTCGGAATAACCGGGATTTCTATTTTGGCTTGGATTGTCATCTTTGGTGTTTGTCATTCACCGCTACTTGCTGAACATAAGTGGCTTTACGCGGGGCTTTGGTTTGTTGCGCTTTATTTACCTTTCTATATTATTAACCTGTTACGACACAGAAAAAGGGCGGTTCAAACTCCCATTCATCTAAAAATGGTGGTCAAGCTTGTAACGGCATCTTTTCTTGAATGGACTTTCATTTATTTTGCGATATGGGGACTAAGTATAATCCTTAACATTCAAATATCACCAGGTGAGTTACTGCCAATTTATATTATTGCCGCGTGTGCTGGAATCATCAGTATGATTCCGGGGGGCCTTGGTTCATTTGATCTTGTTTTTTTATGGGGTTTACAAGGTTTAATGATTCCCAATGAGAAAGCAATAGTTCTGTTACTACTTTATAGAATCGGTTATTTTTTTATTCCTTTTATGATCGGTTTGTTTTTACTACTAAAACTGTATTGGAGTAAATGGAATAAATCATGGAGTCAGATTCCTTCCATTATTGTTCAGAATGTTAGTCATTTTATTTTGACTGGTTTAGTTTTCCTAGCTGGATCGGTGTTGCTTTTATCAGCAGCGGTTCCGGGTGTGTTAGAAAGGTTAAAAGTGAGTGAGGAAATTCTTTCTTTGCCAATCATGAACCTCTCTCATCAGCTTTCTGTTGCAACAGGCTTTGTATTATTGGCTGTTTCCAGGGGGATTGAGTATAAGAGTAAACAAGCTTATCACTTAACCATGTCAGTCCTTATTTTAGCGGCTGTTTTCACCTTTTTTAAAGGGCTGGATTATGAGGAAGCCATTTTCATTTTAATCGTCGCTATTTTGTTACGGATATCAAAAAATCGCTTTTACCGGGAAAATACCGTGCTGACCTGGGGGAAAATAAGTTTTGATATTATCGCAATTACTCTTATCACCTCGCTATACCTAGTGATTGGAATCATTAATCTGCCTAATTCAAAACTTAATGTTCCTCCAGCATTAGTCCCTTATGTAATGGTTAATTCTAGTGATTTGTTCTCCAGTGCCGTAATTGGACTTTCGATTGCTGTCATTTTTATGGTGTCAGGGTCTATTTTAAGAGGGAAGAAAAGTTTTCCATTTGAGCAATCACTTTCACAAGAATTACAAGTTAAACACCATTTAGAAACCTATAAAGGCAGTCCGTTAGCTCATCTCATCTTCTTGCATGATAAGCTTTTGTATTGGAATAAACAAAAGAATGTTTTGTTCGCATATCAAATAATAGCCGATAAAATGGTTGTTTTAGGTGATCCAATTGGAAATCAGGAAAATTTGGTGAATTCAATTGAGGGATTGATTGAAACGGCAGATATTTACGGATATACTCCAGTCTTTTATCAAGTTAGTAGTGAAAAGATTCCTTTTCTTCATGGAAATGGGTTTGATTTCTTTAAGCTTGGAGAAGAGGCATTTGTAGATTTAAAGGCTTTTTCTCTATCAGGTAAAAAAGCGAAAAACTTACGGGCTTTAAAAAATAAATTTGAACGGGAGGGTTACTCGTTTCAAATTGTTGAATCACCTTTTCCTGCGCAATTAATTACTGACTTAGAATATGTTTCAAATGAATGGTTACGAGGAAGGAAGGAAAAAGGCTTTTCTCTGGGATTTTTTGATGTAGACTATCTTCAAAAGGCACCGGTTGGGGTCCTTTCTGATCCAACGGGGAAAGTGATTGGGTTTGCCAGCTTGATGTTAAATTATGATGATCATGAGACGGTTTCAGTGGACCTGATGAGGTTCCTTCCTGACTCTCCGAATGGAACGATGGACTTTCTATTTCTTTCATTGTTTGAATGGGCAGTTAGTGATGGCTATATTCGTTTTAATTTGGGAATGGCCCCATTATCTAATGTAGGTGCTTCTAGATTCTCCTTTTTAAGCGAGAAAATTGCTTCACAGATATTTTTGCATGGTCAGTTGTTTTACCATTTTAAGGGCTTAAAAAGATTTAAAGAAAAATATGCTGACTACTGGGAGCCAAAATATTTAGCCTACCGTAAAAAATCAAGTCTTCCGATTACTATGCTACAAGTGACAATGTTAATATCGAAAAAGAAAAAATGATAGCAAAAAAGAACTGCAGGAGCATGCCTCCAACAGTTCTTTTTTTCATGCTAATTGTGTAAAAATTTTACACAAACAGGATCTGGAACAGCAATGTCAGATGATAAAAGTGTCAGCTTTCCAGTTTCAGTATCTCGTAAAAAGAGAACTAGATTACTCGATTCCTGATTGGAAGCGACAATAAATTTCTCGCTAGGATCTAAGACAAAATCCCTTGGCCAGTTTCCTTCAGTAGAGGTATATTCCACAAAACTCAATTCACTTGTGTCCTGGTCAACCTTGAACACGGCTATGCTGTTATGTCCTCGATTTCCTGCATAAACAAATCGTCCATCTGCTGAAATATGAATCGCACTTCCTTGATTGTTCTCAGTGAAATCAGCTGGAATAGTGGGAATCGATTGCACTTGCGTAAATTGACCATTTTCCGCATGATATCTTAACACAAAGACCTCTGAGCTAAACTCAGTCATCACATAAGCATAGGACTGATTAGGATGAAAAACTAGATGTCTTGGACCACTACCAGGTTTTACACTGAGGCTTGAGACTTCTGTTAATGTGCCAGCCTTTATCTCATATGTAAAGATCTTATCAACCCCAAGATCGACAACGGCTATGTACTTCTCATCAGGAGTAAAACCTGCGTAATGAGTGTGTGGTTTTTCTTGCCGTTTATCAGGACCCGACCCAACATGTATAGCTACGGAGGCTCTATGGTTAATACCTCCATTTTCTGCGTTTAAAGCGTAAACTTCAATGCTACCCTTATGATAATTGGATGCGAGAACATAACGATTTTGACTATCAACACTTACGTGGCATGGTGGTGCTCCATCTGAACCCTGCTGATTTAGTGGTAATAGCTCATTCGTTTTTTTATTTATAGAGAAGGCGGCGACTCCACCCATTTCTCCATCCTTAACAACGGAATAAAGGAATGTATTATCGTTACTAAGCGTTAAATATGTAGGGTTATCAAGCTTTGCGGCTACCTCTACTTGCTCAATTTTCCCATTAAGGGTATCCAACGAAAAAGAATAGAGACCTTCGCTGTTGCCCTTTGTATACGTTCCCACAAACCCGATAAACTTGGTTTTCTTCATCTTAGCTGCTCCCTCTCGATATTTTTGATTCATTATATCAATAAAGTCCTTGCTACTTCAATTTTTGGATGTCTGCTTCTGTCCTTTTAAAAATAGAATAGTATTGTGTGGGCATTTTTAATGTGGTGGTGAAATTAATTCGCCTTGTGATTGAAGATGTGAAGAAGGGTTACCTGTTACAGATGTCGAAATTATTCATAGCGTAAGAGTGATTCGTAGTCAGTTTGGAGGGAAGAATAATGGCCAATATAAAAAAGAAATTCTATCCAATGTATCTGAATGGCGCTTGGGTAGGAGAAAGTAACCAGGAATTTACCGATGTTCTAAATCCGGCTACACAAACGGTTATTGGAGCAGTTCCCACCGGTGGTGCGTTTGAGGCAAATAAAGCAGTTGACGCGGCTTATGTCGCATTTAAGAGCTGGTCCAAAAAAACAGCAGAAGAACGATATAAAATTTTAATGAAATGGCATGATTTAATAGATGAAAATAAAGATGAAATCGCCAAAGTGATGACGATTGAGCAAGGAAAACCATTAAAGGAAGCTTTAGGAGAAGTCGTCTATGCAAATGGGTTCATTTCCTGGTTCGCCGAAGAAGGGAAACGGATTTATGGTGAAACAATCCCAGCATCATCCCCCACTAAACGAATCCTTGTTAGAAAGGAACCAGTGGGCGTTATTGCGGCGATCACACCGTGGAACTTCCCAGCAGCCATGATTACTCGGAAAGTTGCTCCAGCCTTAGCAGCGGGTTGTACAGCGGTTATAAAGCCAGCAAACCAAACTCCACTTACGGCTTTAAAACTTGCAGAGCTTGCTCATGAGGCAGGCCTGCCGAAGGGTGTACTTAATATTATTACAGGGAAGTCATCAGAGATTGGGGAAGCTTGGTTAAAAGATCCACGGGTAACCAAAATTACATTTACAGGCTCGACTGAAGTTGGAAAGTTACTGATGCGTGGTGCTGCTGAAAATGTTAAAAAGGTTTCACTCGAGTTAGGTGGGAATGCACCGTTTATCGTCATGGATGATGCTGATCTTCAGAAGGCAGCTGAGGGGCTGGTGCAGTCCAAGTTTCGGAATGCCGGTCAAACCTGTATCTGTACGAATCGTGTCTATGTTCAAGAAAGTGTGTTTGAACAATTTATGGACCTATTTTCGTCCGAGTTGAAAAAACTTAAGGTTGGAAACGGACTAGATGAGGGAATTGATCTAGGTCCACTGATTGATCAGTCCGCTTTATTAAAAGTAGAAAGGTTAGTAGACGATGCTTTGAGAAGGGGTGGAAAGATCAGCTACAGCGGTGAAAAACCAACAGGGGTAGCCGGGTATTTCTATCAGCCGACAATTTTGACGAATATTACCGATGAGATGGACTGTATGAAAGAAGAAATCTTCGGACCACTTGCTCCTATATCCACTTTTGTAACGGAAGAGGAGGTCATTGCACGGGTAAATGACTCTCGTTATGGATTAGCCGCCTATGTTTATACGAATGATTTAAGCCGTTCGTTTAGAATCACCGAGCAGCTCGAATATGGAATTATTGGGCTCAATGATGCCCTACCTTCCGTTCCTCAAGCCCCTTTCGGCGGCTATAAGGAGAGTGGCCTTGGTAGAGAAGGTGGACACTACGGTATCGATGAATTTTTAGAGGTGAAATATATTTCAATCGGGTTGGATATGTGAATTCTTGGAGAGGTCACGTGTAAATATGCGGGCCTTTCTCACGTTTAATAGTGACA
>CAURFY010000101.1:0-7801 GCA_963524115.1 uncultured Bacillus sp. | reverse complement strand
GCACATGGTTGAAAACTGGCGGTTAACTTTAACATTCTTTGCCTCGTTAACAATCTTGTTTTTTGTGGGTTGGCTTTGGAAAGCAGAGAACTTTGATACAAAGGTAAGTAGTGGTGGAGAGGCTAAAGAGTATGGATATAAGGATGCTCTCAAGGACCCATTCCTATGGCGTTATGGAATGGCATTCGCTTCTTTCTTAACCCTCTATGTTTTATCGCTCGTGAGTTTTAAAGCGATTTTTGAACAATATACTTTATTAAATGGTTCTGTTACCAACTTATTAATTTCTGGCTTTGGAATTTTGGGAACTTTTGTAGGTATTAGAATTGGGAATCAAGGGATTCGAAGAAAACCAACCCTTGTTCTAACTGGGATTGTAATGGTAGGAGCATTTGCGCTGGCTTTGGTTTTTGCGAATACCCATACGTTTCTCTCCTATACGTTCATTTCAATTTCTGGATTTTCCATGTTTATTCAGTATCCTATCTTTTTGAATCTCCCACATGAGTTAAAAGGGATGACTCCACAAAGATTGACGATCATGTTCGGTTTATTCTGGGCCTTAGCCTATGCGGGTCAAACCGTTGCTACGATCGTATGGAGCTATATTTTAGGCTCTGCGGGATATGAAAAAGCCATGATTTTCTTTATTGCGGTATCAAGTTTATACATCTTCTTAGTGGCTACTTTCCCAGAAACGAGTCAAAAGTACAAAGAAAAGGAAGTAGACATAAAGAATGCAGCATAAAGAAGAGGTGTGTCAGTTACTCCCACTGAAAAATTGTTAATTGATATTCGTGACGAGGATCTTCAGTTTTAAGATATTGTTTTTCAACAGCTTTTTAAACTGCGAAAATCGACATATCTAAAACTATAGATTATGGTATAATTAACCAAAAACCTGCAGGGTGGAGTTCCTATGAATATGGGTGATTTATTTTACCAACTCATTATTTATGCAATTTTTCTAGGTCTAGTTTTTGCTGTTTACTTCTTTATTCGATCAATAGTTACAAAGAATAACAGCAATTCCAATGCAAAAAACATTGAAAACAAGTTGGATAGAATAATTGAACTGCTTGAAAAAGATAAATTAAAGTAATTCCTTTTTAGAAAAATGGTATTAAAAAATTAGCTGCAAAAGATAAAGGCACCATCCAGGATTCTGGATAGTGCCTTTCATCTTTGTTCAGGGTATCCACCCAGCAATTTGTGCAATCGTCAACACAATCTCCACCACAATTAGGATTACGACAATCCATTCAACAAATAATCCCCGAATCGAATGGCTAATGCTGGAGAAACCTTCCATAATGTTATACAAAATTTCAGTTTTACTTTTCAAAATCTTATATCGATCATTTAACTCAAAAAATTCTAGCATTCTATCGTAAAATTCACAGGCATTGTTACTTGACCAAGTGATATCAGGTTTATCGAGGATCATAATATAGGCCAGAGTATTATACTCATGTCGGACGATTTTCGCCGTCGTTCTGGCAAGTTCTTTGTTCCCAATCCGAAGTTTTCCCTTTTCAAGCCGGTCCACCATTGTTTCAAGCTTGTCTAAAATGCTCCCAAGCTGTTCTTCAGTTTTCTCAAGTGCCACCGATTTCGCAAGCACCGTAGAAATTAATTCAGGATAAAAATTTTCAAATTCAGGAACTACCACGTATTCATCCGTCAATTCGATTGATTTGTTTTCTTGGAAGTGAAGGCTGTAATCGTCTGTATATCTATCAGCGTTTTTCAAATCAATTTCCGACTCGAAAGTTTTGATGTAGTTAAAAAAAATAGAAATTGTCTCGTTGTCCGAGAGATTGATGAAGACAATGCTTCCGAACGAAAACACCAATACCATTTGTAGTTTATCTACATGTTGTTTTAGAATGGATTGAAGAATAGGCCCCTTAAGGATCAATGGCTGTTCCCAGGTGAACTTTTTCGGTATGCCACAATAAATTGCAATCTTGTTCAAATCAATTTCATTCGTTAGTGAAAAAGCTTTAAAGTTAATAGCTTCCATTATTATCACTCTTTTCGAAGAAATCATTTGTATATATTTATTCTATCATTCTCAAAATCATGCGAATAGGTTCCATTCAGAAAATTAGAGGAGGTTTGTTAATATTTTTTCAAATAAAGGCTCTGTAAAACTTGTCTTTGATTTCCGCTCCAATCAACAGAATGCTCAAAAATCAATGTTGTTCTTCAGCACAGCCTAATAAAAAAATTAGGGTTGTTTCCTAATATCATTTATTTGCTTTCTACCAGGGAAGAAGAATTCATCTTGCTTAGCTACTGCCTCTTTTGCCGTGATTTGATCTGGATCGAGGCAATATACCATGGTTCTACTTCCCATTGATGATCGATATGCATCTACATGTTTTTGAGACAGCTTTTGGTCAAAATATCCCGGGACAAACTTCTCTAACATAGCCTGCAAAACATCGGTTGCCTCTTCAAGATCATCCAAAAGTTTCACTTTTCCAAACACCATCACACTCGTATAGGCAGTGCCAATATTGGCTGGAATTGGATCGGCGATAGTTCCCAAATCTTCAGATACAGTAAAACAAACGCGACTGTTAGTTCGAATAGCCTCCGTTTTACGTCCTTGTTCACTTCCATGGAAGTATATTTTTTTATTTTTCCAGACGAAGTTCAGCGGGACCACATACGTTCCTTCTTCGTCAAATAAACCTAAATAACCGAACTTGGCTGTGAAAAGTAAATCATTTATTTTTTGTTCATCTTTTAATTCTTTATGGCTTCTTCTCATCTCTCTATGATTCATGCTATTAACACCTTTCTTGATTAGTTCTATTTGAAAACTAAATACAATAGATTTATGTGCTATTACTATTTATTTCGGTAGTATTCATCATATTCCTGCCTATTAGGTTGTCCCTTTTCCTTCAGGGATGACAGGAATTTTAATATAAAGATTACCACCAATATTTTGTTTAATTTCTAATATGACATTCGATTTGCTTTTGTTCAATATTTTAGGGTCTTATGCAACTAATCACCAACATTATTAATGAGTTAGGTGCTTTGGCGGACACAGAGGACCTTATTTTTGATAAATTATTTTTTTACTAGACTTACCGGACATAGGATACCTTATTTATATAAAAACCATTGAATATTGCCCATTTATGAACGAATAGAGGATCTGATGTCCGTTAAACATGTCAAAACAACACTTTTGGTAAAAATAAAGGATCAGATGTCCGCCAAAAACTACATAATTCAAGAAGCCGACGATCAGACAAAAATCATGATGAAACAAGTAAGCAACTACATCGAGAGGAAGTTCCCAAGGAAACAAAACAATTTCTGCTCGTTATTGAAGATATCGAAGTTCCATTTGAGAAGCCAATTCTCCATTTTCCAGTTGTAGCACCGTAAAATTCCCAATGATTGTAAACCGGGGAAAATAACTATGGGAGCTTAGATACAGCTTGGTAAACGGCGTGAAATTGGAATATAAGAACAAATGTTTTATAATGTAATGGATAATAAATTTGATTCATTTGGAGGAATGATATATGTATGTAACAATTTCTGATTTTATAAAAGAGTGGAATAAAGAAGCAATATTAACTCAATCAGTTTTGGATAAGTTAACGGATGATTCATTAGAACAAAAAGTATATTCCGAAGGTCGGACTTTGGGAAGAATAGCCTGGCATTTAACAACCAATATCCCCGACTACCTAGCTAATTTTGGGTTAAAGATTGATAAGATAGAAACTAAACAAAGTGTCCCATCTTCAGCTAAAGAAATTGCGATAACCTTTAAAAATGTAAGCTCCCACGTCGTCAAAGTCATTGAACAACAATGGACAGATGAATCATTAAAACAAATTCAAACTGCATTTGGTAGACAGGAATCAAATGCTTCCATTTTGATGGGACTAATCAAGCATATTGTTCATCATCGTGGACAAATTACTGTCCTTATGCGTCAAGCTGGAATTAAACCTTTTGGGGTTTATGGTCCACCAAAAGAGGACTGGATTCATCTGGGGGTGGAAAATCCACCACAATAAATAAAAAGTGTTCTAACTAAATTAATGGACAAAACGCTCAGAACGATCATGTCTCTGAGCGTTTCTGTTTGATCATATTCGAAGAATAAATCTGTTTCGTAATCATAATCTCCTCAGTAATTTTTCAGTTAATACAAGTAAATGGTTTTTCAAGTTGACAAATTCACTACTTGTTTGTAAAGTTATATTATTAATAGTTAGATATCTAACTATTAAAGTATAAAATTGGGAGTGAATGAAATTGGGTCCAAGAAAAGACACGCCCTATTCAGATCTATTTCAAATGATCGGACTCAAATTAAAGAGGAAAGCAGATGAAAAAGTTAATGAGTTGGGTTTAAATGCTCAGCAAGGACGGATGATTAGCTATATTTATGAACATCAGGCTAAAGGATTAATTCAAAATGATTTAGTGAAAAAATTCCAGCGTCGAGGTGCAAGTATTACAAGTATGCTCCAAGGTTTGGAGAAAAAAGGGTATATTGAAAGGAAAATTCCTGCAGACAACGAGAGGCAAAAAAATATTTATGTATTACCAAAAGGGGCAGAATTAATCGAGGCCTTTGATGAAGCCTTTGCAAAAGTAGAGAAGAATGTTGTTCAATCTTTAACGGAAGAAGAAAAACAAACACTGACAGAACTATTGACTAAAATTAATCGCGATTTATGATATGTACAGTAGAAAGGCTACTGTTAACCAAATAGTTAGAATTCTAATTTTAAGAACTCTATTTTACGCATATAGTTAGAATTCTAATAGTTATAAACCTATTTAAAGGAGAAAACCAATGATGAACACAGATTCTAATATCTATTATTTAGAACAAGCACCTATTAAAAAGGCTATTGCTCATTTATCGATTCCAATGATGATCGGGATGTCGGCAGGGACAGTCTATAATATTATCAATGCTTATTTTATTGGGTTAGTCCATGATACAGCTATGCTTAGTGCAATCACGCTCTGCTTGCCAACTTTTACTATTTTAATGGCATTGGGAAACATGTTTGGTGTCGGAGGTGGAACATTTATCACAAGATTAGTAGCTCAAGGGAATGGGGAAAGAGCTAAACGGGTTGCAGGGTACTCTTTCTATGGCAGCGTCCTTGCGGGTTTAGTCTTGGCGATTATTACCTATTTTACAATAACACCGCTTGTTTATTTGCTCGGTGCAGATGCTGAAACCTTTGAATATACGAGGCAATATTCCCAAATATTGTTCTTAGGTGGTTTTGCTATCATTTGTAATTTTGCTTTAGAACAAATGGTTCGCTCAGAAGGTGCATCGAAAGAATCCATGGTCGGTATGTTTGTCAGTATCATTTTGAGTATTCTCTTCGATATTCTCTTCATTTTAGTCATAGACTGGCATGTATATGGTGCTGCCTTATCGGTTATTTTGGCAAATATCGGTTCGATGATCTATTATGTGTGGTATTTAGAAACCAAGAGCGTAAACCTTCATGGATTTTTAAGGCACTTCAGAATAGGAGTAAAAGATCAAGTTGAAGTATACAAGATTGGTGTTTCAGAATTGATCCAAACATCGTTCTTACTTGTGTCAACTTTATTATTGAACAACTTTTCGATTCAATATGGAGATTCTGTCGTCGCAAGTTTTGGGATTGCGTTAAGAATCGTTCAACTTCCTGAATTTTTATCGATGGGATTATTTTTGGGGATTATTCCGCTAATTGCCTATAATTTCTCTAATAAGAATATCACTAGATTAAAAGCTGGAATAAAACAAGCAGCTATCTATATCGCAGCCATTTCAGGAATTTTTATTGGGTTCGTTTATCTATTCAGGGTACAAATTATTCATTTTTTCTCAAATGATCCATCTGTCTTAGCTATGGGTATGTATATTTTAGTTGCAATGTTAATATCAGCACTTTTTAACGGTTTTACTGGTTTATTCACAGGTATCTTTCAAGCTTCAGGAGAAGGTATTCCAACAACCGTAATGGCTATTACACAAGGGATGCTTTTTATCCCAGTCATTATAATTTTGCACTTTTTCTTTGATTTTCATGGAATTGTCTGGTCAATGCCTATTACGGAAGTCATTACATTTCTCATGGGTTTGGTCCTATATATAATTTATGGTAAAAAAATAAATAGACTAAAAATGGTTGAAATATAAACCTACAACTTAAGTGGTGTATCTAGTCAAATAACGGAAGTGAATTGGTACCTCTTAACATATCGGATGTATTGGTGTACTGAAATAGCGGTGCCACCCCTTTAATTGGAAAGCGAATCCCGGTCACTTGCTGTTGGAGGCTGCTCTAACCATCCATTTTTTATCATAATGTTTGCGCCGTCTTCTGCAAATTTCATTAGTTCTAAAATTAGTCGAAGGTAATGAGTCCCTATATCTCTCCTTGCATTAACACTCAATGCATAACCATAATATCCTATCGATAATTGTGTAGATAATTGAATTTGGTACAGCATATATTTATCTGAAAAAGGCGGAGTAGTAGTGTTAGTAATCATCGATTGCAAAGAAACAGGTGTATTTAATTTCTCTTCATTAAAAACGGATTCAAATATTCTTAGATGTTTATTGGAAATGCCTAAGCCCCTCTTAATATGTTGACGAACCTCTTCTGATTGGGTCACTTGGGAAAACCCCACTTTTAAAGCAGCATGTAAATGCATTTTAACCATGTTAAAAGAAATATCTCCAATTTCCATGACATTCATCGGTCGCCGTTTTCCAAACCATCCAGTTAAAAAACTTTGGTGTGTAACAAAATCAATAGTATGGGGCGGTGATATAATTGGTGGTCGTGTGAAAAGGCCTTTCTTAAGCATTAGATCAATGGTTTGATCGAATAGCATCATCGTTTCGGTCATGCAGGTTATGTAAAATTTCCGTAAGTCAGCTCGAATAGAAGTACTCACAGACAAGGAGTATCCAGTCAACCCTTGTAAAGCCATAATGTACAAATAATTCAGATAGAAGGGGTCTTGAAAAAGTCGAGGTGCCATAGCGTGTACATCTTCTTTTTCTGTAAACCCATGTGGGATAGGGTAATTTTCCTTTATCATGAAATTTGTGGTTTCTTGAACATGTTTTTCTGATAATCCTAATGCGGTTTGGTACAACATCTTAATATCAGGATCTTCGATATGCTCAAGGACATAGCGAAAAAGACAAATAGACATTGTATCAAAAATATATTGAGTCCAAATGCTCGTAATTTCAGGAGCAGTTAATCGAATGGGGTTATTCGTCTCCAAGATTCATCCTCCAATATGTAGGGAATTACTTAAGTGTGCTTATTTTTTATTAAAAGAACAAAAAATATGTAAAAAAAATTAAAACTATGACAGTCCAAAAGATTCTTACATTTAAAGTCTCCACAAAAAACTTTTTTGTTCCTCCATAATTGAACTCCAAACACCCTTTTGTCAAATAAAGGTATTGTCAATAACAAAATGACATTAGGTAGATAAGTGGAAAGTGACCGCTGTGGATCAATTAGAAGGAAAAACGTATTGACTGTGTAGACCTAAATGTTCCATAACTTATGACAAAGCCCTGGTGAACTCATTCACCAGGGCTTTGCTAAACCATTGATTAAACTGTAGTTAGACTTTTTGGATAGACCGCTGAGTAAGTTTTCCAGCCGCCGTCCACGTTTTTAACCTTGAAGCCGTTTGCTAATAAGATTCTCGCGGCTAGGTAGCCACGTAGGCCAACTTGACAAGAAACATAAATGGTTTGGTC
>CAURFY010000100.1:0-7815 GCA_963524115.1 uncultured Bacillus sp. | reverse complement strand
AAATAAGAAATGGTCTCAGTTTCTTGTGAAATCCCAAATAACTTTGCCGCCATCATCCGTTCTTGCCAGACGTTTGATACGGCTAAAACCAAATAGGGACTTATATTAAGGACAAACCCCATCGAAGCAATCCCTTTTAACGCACGTATACGAATTTCTCCCTCTCCATTAGCAAAGGTTGTTTCCAAAAAGAGAGAAAATTTCGGTTCCTTTTTTGTACCTATTACATCAAGAATCGCATATTTCAATTGATCAGGACATTGGCGAAAACCACTGATGAATTGTCCCAAAAGGTCAATATTAAGTCGAAAAAGAATCGATCGGTATTCAAATTCTGTTAGCTTGTCCCATCTTGATTGCAATAGTTGGAAAATACTTTGAAAACCAAAAGAAGCCAGTATCCTTAGTGATAATAGTACTTCCTCATGGGAAGACCGTGAATTCTCCATCCTTTTAATGACCTGATTGATTAAACTTTTCAACCCAAATCCCTCAATTTGGTATAAAGCATTCATCCGATGACTCCAAATTAGACTTTTAAGGTTTCGTTGATAATAATCCCTTAAATGTAGGTCTGATAAAATAGTTATCCTGCCTTTCTCTTCGTCCCCTTCCAAGATCTCTGCGTATCGTGCCAGTAATTCCTCTAAAGCCACCTTTTTCATAAAAGTATCAGGCTGAAGAGCTCTTACCACCTGGCCTTCTACCAAATATTGATATAGGAAAGGGTTCAACTTTTCTTTATATGCATCGATTTGTTTTCTTCGTTTATTTTCTATCGCCTTTCTAATGACTAAGTAAAATAGCAATGTAAATAAAAGGACCAAAATAATCAAACTCGCCACCATTAATAAAAAAATTTCATTGTGGACCATTTATATCATCCTTTGAATCAATCGCTCAATTCTTGCTTTTAACTCAGTGATACTAAAAGGTTTTGTCATATAGTCATCCGCACCTAGTTTTAATGCACGGGCAATTTCATTTTCGTCTTTTTTTCCAGCAAGCATAAGAACTCTCATTTGTGGCTTTCTTGAATACTTCTTTATTTTCTGAAGGATCTCTATACCATTCATGATTGGCATAACACCTTCCAGAACAAGAAAATGCTTTCCTTTTTCCTCAAGACGATTGGATTGGAAAAATTGACTTCCGCTCTCAAACACTTCAATATTCAATTCACTATTTTCTAATACTAATGATTGAAAAATTTTGCTTAACATCGTTCGCATGATCATGTCGTTATCAATCACTGAAATATTCAACTTCTTTTTAACAAAGGTAATGGTTGTTTCTTTGATTATTTCGACCCTTGCCTTCCCTGCTTCCTTTGCTCTAGTAAGGGCTTTTTCCGCCATTTGAATAGCTGTTTTAGTTAAAACATCATAATCCCTCAGTTCAACGATTCCAGCTGAGAAAGTGACACTAAAGTATTGTCCATCCTTTTCAAAGCTTTTATTTTCAAAATCGCATAACAAGCGACTGATAACTTCTTTAACCTTTTGATCCCCTGCACGTGGGAATTGAATAAGGAACCGATCTCCACCAATTCGATAAACGGTGTCTCCGCTGCGTATGCTTTGCTTTAAAAACCGTGTGAATTCTGAAAGGATGGAATCCCCTATTACATGACCAAATCGTTTATTCAAAAATGAAAAATGATCAAAGTCTATCACTGCAATCGTTAAAGAATCGTCAGTCCTTCTCCACTCTTTAATACTTTTCTCAAGATCAATATGTAGATATTTCCGGTTGTAGACACCTGTTAATGGATCAATTAAAACGGATTGATCGTATATTTGCTTCCGGTGAAGATGGTTTTCTATTCGAATCATCAGTTCTTCGATTTCATAAGGTTTTGTGATAAAGTCGTCTGCGCCCGTTTTAAAAGCATCAAGCCTTGATTCCTTATCATTCTGAGAGCTCAGCATAATCTTAGGAACAAAAAGCCTATCGTTATGCGCCTGGATTTCTTCTAATATTTGAAAACCATTTTTTGTCGGGAGTTTTGCATTAAGGATTAGGCAGTCAGGGTTCATTTCAAAATAATGGTCAGTTGCCTTTTCAGGGTCAGTATCGGCAATGACCATCCATCCTTTGTCCTCCAGTGTCTTTTTTAACAAAATCAGATTCTGTAAATCGTCCTCAATAATTTGAATGAGCATTTGCTGATATTTTTTTGATTGCATCATAAAATAGCCTCTCATATATGTATATTTTTGTACCAAGTAATATTTGTTTTTTGAAATAAAACCTATCGATATCTATAAACTGGTCGGGATTCTAGACGTATGTTAGTTTTCAGTGGAAAGCTTTTCTAGAAAAGTCATAAATCTATACCACTACTATCTAAAAAGGCTGTTATACTATTTAAGTATAAAAAAAAGGTTTGCATGATTGCAATGTAAACAATGCGAGGGATTATCATGGGAAAAATGATTAAAATAGGAATTGCCATCTTTCCTCTATTTATCATCGGACATCTTACTCAAAGTTGGTCATTCGTATTGGGAGGACTTACTGAATTATTTCTTTTATCAATTCTTTTTTATTATACCAATAAAAATGTTTTGAAATAATAAAAAGGCTTGTTCTTTGATATTTTTACTGCATAGAAAAAAGCACAGATCTCATTAGTAGGACTGTGCTTTTTTTCATATATGCTCCCTTACTCTATCTTTGATGATATTTACTAAGAGAGGATGGTAGCCTAAATTACTACACAATAACATTTGTTGATTTGGATTAGGTTCGGCTTTTATCATTTTTTTAACTTTTTTCATTAATATTCCTGTAAACAGTAAATACGGAATAATAAAAACTTTATTGAATCCACTTTCCTTCGCCAACTGAAATCCTTCCTCAAAGCTAGGGTTTGAAGCTGCTAAAAAACAAATTTCCACTTTTTTAATGCCTGATCTTTCACTTAGCATCTCAGCAATTCTACTTAAATCCAGCTTTACTTGTGGATCACCACTTCCTCGACCTACTAGTAATATCATGGATTCCTCTGTAGTCAGATCATGCTTCGTTTCCTTGATCCGTTCCACCAAGATTTCAATAATATCAGGATGAACCCCGATTGGCTGGCTGTACTCAATCTTAATCCCAGGGAAGATGCTATTGAGTCTCGAAAGTTCATTAGGAATATCTTCCTTTGCGTGACCAGCTGTAAGTAGTAAAACGGGGATTGCAATAATTTTTGTAGCACCTCGACTTATACACTTTCGAAACGCAGTCTCAATGGAAGGTGTAGCTAATTCCAGAAAACAGTACTCCTGAATCGGAAAATTTATTTCTTCCATACATGACTGAATAAATGATACTGCCTGTTCTTGCGCCTGTTTTACACGGCTACCATGGCAAATATAAAGAACTGCCTCCATTTAATAAGCCTCACTTATTCATTCTATTATTAAATAATGGTTTCATTACGTGATATGACGAAGCCTGCACCTTTTTTAATGATTTTCCTTTCGTATAAAACCACATCATTCACAATCGGAAGCTTTAAAAAATGAGACTCAATTTCGATATCAACTTGGTGAAATGCCGCTTCATCATTCCCGGCCGCAACAATGACGTGTGCCACTTCGCTACCAATTGTTACTTCAAATCTGTATAAATTCATGGGTACTGCCCCTTTTTAGAAAATAAAATGAGACTGCACACCCCAACCCAGTATTTGAGTTGGGTGGCAATCTCATTTTTATACCATCATTTCTTTTAAACAGTTACACTACTTAGAATGTTGTCTAGTTTTTCTTGAATAAAATCTTTGCCAACCCGATTAACATAATCTGCGTATAATTCACCTGGAAGCTTAGTATCTTTGAAGCTTTGTAGCAATTCTTTAACCACCTGCTTAAGATAATCTGCTTCAACTTTCCCTTTTAACTTCTCGTTGAATTTAGCCTCTTTGTTTAAGGTCCCGCCCACGTATATTTCGAATGCCTCAACTAATTTTTTGTCTTGATTTCTTGATTTTACGCCATGAAGCCCAAGATCAGCGATATTGCGCTGACCACAAGAGTTTGGACAGCCAACCATATGTATCCGAACTGGAACATCGAGACTGATTTCTTCATCTAATTGCTCAGCGATCGTTTTCATTCTATTTTTTGTTTCGACTAATGCAAGGTTGCAGTACTCACTACCCGTACAAGAAACTGCATAACCAACAATTTTATTTGGTGCAATCGGGAATTTAGTGAAAATAGCTTCCTTTAATATAGCTTCGACATTTTCATCAGGTATATTCGGGATGACGATATTTTGTGAGTTACAATTCCGGATTTCTCCGTCTCCGTACTTTTTGGAAATACGTGCGAACTCGATAACATCATCTGGTGTTAAACGGCCAACCGGAATATTAGCGCCGATATAGTTTAAACCAACTTGTTTTTGTTGGTGAACACCATAGAAATAACCAGCGTTCCAATCTTTTTGAGCATCCTCACCTTTTTCAGGTAGTGGACCAATTAGTTCGATTAGTTTTTCTTTAAACTTTTCAACGCCCCAATCAGCAATTAAGAACTTTAAGCGAGCACGATGGCGTTTCTCACGATAGCCATGGTCGCGATAAAGAGTAGTAATTGCAATGGCCACTTCTAACGTTTTATCAGGCGCAACAAAAATGTCTAAGGTTTCAGCCAAATATGGGACGGCCGACAAACCTCCACCTACCTTCACATTGAATCCTGCTACCCGTTCACCATCAATTTCTTTAAAAGCTGGAACAAATGATAAACAGTTGATTTCAGAATTAGATGCATTATTCACATTAGAACTAATTGAGATTTTGAATTTTCTAGGTAGGTTAGAAAAATCTTCATTAAATTGGAAGAAATCATATACTTCTTTTACAATCGGTCTGGTATCAAAAAGTTCATTAGGATCAATTCCAGCCAATGAATTTCCAACTATATTTCTGGTAATATCACCACAAGCTCCAGCTGTGGAAAGACCCACACTTTCTAATCTTGAATAGATATCCGGAATTTGATCGATTGTTAGCCAGTGAAATTGAATGGCTTGACGTGTTGTAAAGTCGTACACTCCACGACCATAATCCTTGGCGATATTGGCCAATACGATGGTTTGCTCATTTGTAAGAACCCCCGAAGGTACGCAAACACGCATCATGAAGTAGCCGTCTTCTTTCGGTTTTTGCAAATAAAGCCCAGCCCATTTGAACATGTCCCACTCTTCTGTAGGGATCGAGCTAAATCCGTTCTGTGCATAATATGGGATGTCATCAAAAATCTTTAATGCATCCTTTTGTAATTTTCTAAGTTCTGTTTTGTTTAGAGCAGGATTATCTGCCCATATTTTTTCATAAGCCATACCGTTTCCCCCTAGTCCTATATAGCGTTTTTTAACGACAAATAATTAACTATTTGCTCGACGCATTCTTCTACGGAAGATTCGTTTGTATCGACCACTATTTCTGGTTGTAGTGGTTCTTCATATGGTGAATGGATACCAGTGAAATCTGGGATAAGTCCCTTTCTGGATTTATCGTAAAGGCCCTTTGGATCACGGTTTTCGCATTCTTCAATTGGGCACTTTACATAAATTTCAATAAATTCATCCTCTTCCAGGAGATTGCGAACAAGCTGTCGGTCAGCCAAAAATGGTGAAATAAAAGCTGTTAACACCACTTGACCACTATCAACGAATAATTTGGAGACCTCACCAATTCGACGAATATTCTCCGTTCTGTCTATGTCAGAAAAGCCAAGATCTTTATTCAGACCGTGACGGATATTGTCTCCATCTAAAACATAATTTCTGATGTCTAGCTCAAACAGTTTTTGGGCCAATGCATTAGCAACCGTTGATTTGCCAGATCCTGAAAGGCCTGTAAACCAAAGGACAAAGCTTTGGTGACCATTCTGCTTACGACGTGATTCCTTAGATAATGATAACTCATGCCAAGTAATATTTGAACTCTTTCCCAAAATAATAATCCTCCCCGTGTTTATCGATTATGCCTTTAAGGCATGTTCACGTAATCCTTTGATTAAAACTTCTACGACTTCTTTACGACTGAATGTGCTTGGTGGAATTTCGCCATTACGCAGCAATTCTCTTACCTTTGTGCCGGATAATATAGCATGGTATTCCTTTCCGTGTGGGCAAGTCTTTGTCGAAGCCATGTTTTCGCACTTTGAGCAATAAAAACTGTGTTCAAAGAATAATAGATTAATTCCCAATTCTTCTTGAGTAAAATTGTTAAAAATTGTTTGTGCATCATAAGTGCCATAATAATCACCAACACCAGCATGGTCACGCCCAACAATAAAATGAGTACAACCATAATTTTTACGCACCATTGCATGGAATATGGCTTCTCTTGGACCAGCATAACGCATAGCTGCTGGAAACACTCCTAGATAGACGCGGTCATCTGGATAATAGTTTTTCAATAGAATTTCATAACTTTCCATTCTTACATCAGCAGGAATATCATCTGATTTTGTTTCGCCAACAAGTGGATTTAAAAACAGACCATCAACTGTTTCTAGAGCCGTTTTTTGAATATATTCATGGGCGCGATGGACCGGATTTCTCGTTTGGAATCCGACTACTGTATTCCAACCCTTCTCTTCAAAAACAACCCTAGTTTCAACTGGATCTAAATAATAACTTTGGAATTGCTCTCTTACCACCCGTTTTACAAGCGTGATCTTTCCACCAATATAAATATTTCCACGGTCAAAAAGTTTATTTACACCAGGGTGAGCAATATCAGTCGTGCGATAAACTAACTCTGCTTCCACTTCTTTATTTGGTTCGAAAATATCCGAAACTAAAATGATACCATAGGTCTCATCTTCGTATACAAGCCGGTATTCTTCCCCAATTGTTACAGCCTGGGCTTGTTCTACTGAAACTGGTAGCGTAATTGGGATACTCCAGACGCTTCCGTTAGCAAGGCGCATGTTTTTGACAACAGATTCATAGTCTTCTTTGCTGAAAAAGCCTTCAATGGGGCTATATGCTCCAGTCGCAATTAATTCAAGATCACTTAATGCCATGTTATCAATTTCAATTTCTTTATTAATACTTTTAAAATCGTATTCTGGGTTCCAACGATTAATGAGGGAACCGCCATGTGGTGTACTTAATGCCATAATAAATTTCCTCCAATATTTTATGATTGTTATTTTGTAACTAAACCTATATTTATAGTGGGGTTTAGAGCTAAATCCCCCCACCATCTTCGTATATTGTTCGGGCATCTGCTCGAATGGTTTTTAATAGACTGATGATTCCAAGCGTTGCAGTGCAAACACTAAACAGGACAACTACCGCGTACATATCACTCTCAACAAACAATTTGATCAATCCGTATGAAATGACGAGTGATAGTATGGGTGAAACAAGCCATACCTTGAGAATTTTGCTGATAATATTCTTTTTTAATGCTCCCGCTCCTTGTTGAACTGTACTGATTCCAATAATGGCAGTACTTGTTACTTGGGTTAAAGGAACAGGCAAGCCAAAGATTGAGGCTAAGATGACTAAAGTAGCACCTGTGCCTGATACAGCCCCACCTTCTAGCAAAGAAAACTTGGTGATTTTTTTCCCGTTTGTCTCTAAAACTCGACCACCAAGGGTAATGGCCCCTAAGGCAATAAAAAAACCACCTACAACAATTCCTGTTTTGATCGAAATCAATCCCGCACCCACCATTGGGCCAGCAGCATTGGCAACATTGTTCATACCCGCTGAAAAGTCTTCTAAAAACCCAACAATAATCACAAAGATGGAGAGAAAGGTTTTATACTTATCTTTCGAAAGAACTGG
>CAURFY010000099.1:0-7865 GCA_963524115.1 uncultured Bacillus sp. | reverse complement strand
TATCAACGCAAATTTCAATATATTCATGTTGATGAGTATCAAGATACGAATAGAGCACAGTATATGCTAGTAAAGTTATTGGCAGCTAGGTTTAAAAATCTTTGTGTTGTTGGTGATTCAGACCAATCGATTTATCGGTGGCGTGGTGCCGACATCGCCAATATCTTATCTTTTGAAAAAGACTATCCGAACGCTAAGGTAATCTTGCTAGAGCAAAATTATCGATCCTCAAAACGAATTCTTTTAGCAGCAAACGAGGTTATTTCTAATAACCTAAACAGAAAAGCTAAAAACCTATGGACTGAAAATCAGGAAGGAAATAAGATAAATTATTTCCGCGCCGATAGTGAAAAAGGGGAAGCACAGTTTGTTGCTGGAAGAATTAAAGAGCTTGTTGGAAGCGGAAAGTATAAACAAGCAGATATCGCTATTTTGTATCGAACCAATGCTCAATCCCGGGTAATTGAAGAAGTGCTGTTAAAATCCAATATTGATTACTCGATTGTGGGCGGAATCAAGTTCTATGAGCGAAAAGAAATTAAAGATACAATTAGTTACTTAAAGCTGATTGCCAATCCAGATGATGAGATTGCCTTACAAAGGGTCATCAACGTTCCAAAAAGAGGAATTGGTTCCAGCTCTTACGATAAAATCGTTGAATTTGCGCAAACACATGACATGTCTTTGTTCCAAGCCTTGGAATCAGTTGAATTAATTGGATTAAGCCCTAAGGTCACAAAGGCTGCAGCTGAGTTCCGTGACTTGATTAGCGGTTACACGAGAATGCAAGAGTTTTTATCGGTAACAGAGATGGTGGAAGAGCTACTTGATAAATCTGGTTATCGCGATATGCTTAAGGCTGAAAAATCATTAGAATCTCAAAGCAGACTGGAAAACTTGGACGAGTTACTGTCTGTGACGAAAAATTTTGAAGAAGCAAATGAAGATAAAACTTTGATTGCCTTTTTAACTGACTTGGCATTAGTTGCTGATATTGATAGTTTGGACGATGAAGGACAAAAGAAAGTGGATACGGTCGTGTTAATGACGCTTCACTCTGCAAAAGGATTGGAATTCCCAGTAGTTTTTCTGATGGGATTAGAGGAAGGGGTATTCCCGCACAGTCGATCACTTCAAGAAGAAGCTGAGATGGAGGAAGAACGCCGTCTTGCTTATGTTGGTATTACAAGGGCGGAACAACAGTTGTTCATCTCTAACGCCCAAATGCGAACATTGTATGGTCGGACGACTACCAATGCACCATCCAGGTTTATTAAAGAAATACCGGCAGATCTGCTTGAGGGAATTGAACCTGAAAAAAGGACAGTTGCTTCTTTTCCAACTTTTTCGAAACAACCGCAAAGAAGACCGGTTATGAGGCCTAACATTGCTTCACCAACTGGCGGTGCTGAGGTTGCTTGGAGAGTGGGCGAAAAAGCAGAGCATGGTAAATGGGGAATTGGTACAGTTGTTAGTGTAAAAGGAGAAGGAGAAGGAATCGAATTAGATATTGCTTTTCCAAGTCCGGTTGGGATCAAACGGTTGCTTGCGAAGTTTGCACCAATTAAAAAAGCTTGATCTATCTCACATGAAAGGGCTGCATGTATGGACCTTCAAACTCAAAAAAATCGTGTAAGGGAATTGCATGAATTACTTAATCAATATAATTACGAATATTATGTTCTCGATCATCCAAGTGTACCGGATGCCGAATACGACCGACTTATTAAGGAATTGATTGGGATTGAAACCCAATATCCTGATCTTAAGACAGCGGATTCTCCTTCACAAAGAGTGGGTGGAGAGGTACTAGATGTATTTGAGAAGGTGGAGCATCGGGTTCCAATGTTAAGCCTGGGAAATGCCTTTGGTCCACAAGATTTACGTGATTTTGACAGGAGAATTCGGCAGGTTGTTGGCGATGATTTCTCATATATTTGTGAGTTGAAAATTGATGGATTGGCGGTATCCCTCCGTTATGATAAGGGTGTTTTCATTCAAGGTGCAACAAGAGGAGACGGGACAGTGGGGGAGGATATCACCGCTAACCTAAAAACAATCGGCTCGATGCCGTTGCGTCTTTCTGAAGAGATCGCCATTGAAGTTCGTGGAGAAGCATTTATGCCAAAACGTTCGTTTGAAGCTTTAAATAAGGCTAAAAATGAAAAAGGTGAAGAGCCATTTGCTAATCCACGTAATGCGGCAGCCGGCTCATTGCGGCAACTTGATCCGAAAATTGCCTCGTCTAGAGCCCTAGATATCTTTTTATATGGAATTGCAGGAGTTGAAAATGCTAATATTTCTTCGCATAGTGAAGGGCTGAGTTGGCTTGATTCGTTAGGATTTAAAACGAATAAAGAAAGACAAAAATGTGCTGACATCGATAGTGTCATTCAATTTGTTGAGAGTTGGGTTGAAAGACGTCCGAATCTGCCATATGAAATTGACGGGATTGTTATTAAAGTAGATTCCCTAGAACAACAGGAAATATTGGGCACAACTGCAAAAAGTCCCAGATGGGCAATTGCTTATAAATTTCCAGCAGAAGAGGTCGTTACCACATTAATTGATATTGATCTTAATGTCGGTCGGACAGGGGTGATAACGCCGACCGCTATTTTAGTGCCGGTCCGTGTTGCTGGTTCTACTGTCGGACGGGCATCGTTGCATAATGAAGACCTCATTCGTGAAAAAGACATACGGCTTGGCGATCAGGTTGTCGTGAAAAAGGCAGGGGATATTATTCCCGAGGTGGTAAATGTTCTTATCGAGAGACGGACCGGAGAGGAAAAAGTATTCCAAATGCCGACCTCTTGCCCGGAGTGTGAAAGTGAGCTAGTCCGTCTTGAAGACGAGGTGGCCCTGCGTTGTATTAATCCAAAATGTCCGGCCCAAATTCGTGAAGGTCTGATTCATTTTGTATCTCGAAATGCTATGAATATTGAGGGCCTTGGGGAAAAGGTAATCAGTCAATTATTTTCAGAAAGTTTAATTCATGATGTGGCGGACATCTATAAACTTACTCGGGAACAGTTGATTGGACTTGAACGGATGGGAGAAAAGTCGATTCAAAACCTATTAGCTGCCATCGAGGGGTCTAAAGAAAATTCTCTTGAAAAACTTTTGTTTGGACTTGGAATCCGTCACGTTGGTGCGAAAGCGGCCAAAACGCTAGCCCAACATTTTGAATCAATTGATCTCTTGGCAAAAGCGACGGAGGTAGAATTAACTGCGATTAATGAAATTGGTGAAAAGATGGCGGGTTCGATTGTTACCTATTTTGCGAAGGAAGAGGTAACTGAATTGATTCAAGAATTAAAATTAGCGTCTGTTAACATGGTTTATAAGGGTCCTAAACGTGTTTTGGCGGAGGAGTCGAATTCCTTTTTTAACGGTAAGACGGTGGTCTTAACAGGTAAGTTAGAGCAGCTAAACAGGAATGACGCAAAAGAAAAAATAGAGGCTCTCGGGGGTAATGTAGCCGGGAGTGTCAGTAAAAAAACGAATCTCGTTATTGCGGGGGCAGATGCAGGTTCTAAGCTAACCAAAGCTGAAGAACTGGGCATAGAGATTTGGGACGAAGAGAAAATGATTGAGGAACTAAATAAGTAAGAGGGGGAACCCATGAAGAAATTAGCGCTAGTTGCTTTAGCTCTTGTCCTTTTATTAACAGCATGTGCTCCTAACTTTCAAAAAAAAGATGAAGTAGTTCAAAGCACAAAGGATAACTCAAAAGAGAAAGCTATTATAACAAAATATAAAATTTCTGATAAGTATTAACGAACGATTTTACCATTCAAGCCTGGAGAGGCAAGGGGTTTAGTCGTAAATAATTTGAACACAAGATATGATATCAATGAGTTTGAAACGGGTTTAATGAGAGTGGCCTTAAAAAGCTTTGACCCTGACAAGTATTTGTTCCAGGAAGGTCAATATTTGAAGAAAAAAACAGTGCAATTGTGGCTGAACCGCAAATTTACTAAGGAACAATTAGATGCTGAAAAGTTAAAGGACACTGAAAATGTTGGTTTGAATCCACTTGATGATGGAGTGGGTGATTTAAAAACACGAAATGAAAAGAGCCCGATTTATTTGGCTCATATTTTAGAGCATGATTATTTAATAAAAGATAACGATGGCAAGGTTCGTCTTGGTGGGGTAGTGATTGGTCTTGCAATGAATTCGGTCTATTATTACCAAACGGTTCAATATGGGGCAACTTATGAGAAGAAAATTCCGCACGCTGATCTCGAAAGGGAAGGCAAAAAGATTGCTGAAGAGGTAGCAAAAAGAATCCGTGGTGTTGACGGTCTTAAGGATGTCCCGGTCACTATAGCTCTGTTTGAACAAGAGAGTAAATCGGCAGTCGTTCCAGGAAATTTCTTCGCTTATTCAAATGTTTCAAAAGGAAGTAATACTCTTGGTGGCTGGGAAGCGGTTAATGAGAAATATTATCTTTTTCCTTCAACACAAGCAACTAGTGATCACCGGGATGATATTACGTTTTTCCAAAATTTCAAGCAAGATGTGGAATCCTATTTTCCAAACTTTAATGGAGTGATTGGTAAGGCGTTTTATGTAGAGAATCAGCTTCAAGAAATATCGATTGACCTGCCAATTCAATTTTACGGAAAGGCAGAGGGCGTTGGGTTTACTCAGTATGTTACTGGACTTGTTATGGAGCATTTTCCTGAATATGTAACAGTTGAAGTGAATATTTCCTCTGTTAATGGTCCAGAAGCTCTTATTGTCCGCAAAGCGAACCAAAGCGAACCATTTGTGCACGTGTACGAATAGAAAAGTGGAAGGCAAACTATATGTTTGCCTTCTCAGATTGTCGAGAAAGAGTATTTTTCTCGGCAATTTTTTATTTATCCTGCTAATTGGCCGGTTGATTTCCGCTCCAGGTGCTCAGCGCCCGCCCCGCGGAAAGCGAAGCGCCTGGAATGGAAATCAACAGCCCAATTGAACAGCCTATTTTATTAATAATACACAGTGAATCACTAAGTCTTTTTGTAATATAATAGACTGTTGAGAGTTTCTCGACAGCCTGAGCTGCCATCTAATGGCAGCTTTTTTTATTTAGATATGGAAGATTTGAATTCACTTTGCAAGGCCAGTTGTTGGGCCGGTAATACAATCTTGTGATCATACAGTGTTTGAGCTAGTAATTGTTTTGCTTCCTGCGCAGCTGTTATATAATCTGTGTCATTAACTGTAGCTGTAATAGTGAATTTGTAGCCCAAAGGACTTGCATCTAAGGAATGTAATCCATACACTCTGTATTCTTCCTTAAACTCCCCTGTTATTTTATTCACTAACAAGTATGATTTATGTCGTAGATTTAATTCCTCACATACTTCTTGTAACACAGCTTTAACTTTTTCAGGATTTTCATTAAAAGAAATAATAGCACTTTCGAAAACTCGTCTCATTTCAACCGAACCGTTGACCAGTTTACGAATTTCACCATTTGAAATCGTGACAAGCTTACCATTTATTAGCCGGATCTTTATAACCCTGAAGCCAAGCTCTTCAACAGTACCTCCTTCTATTTCACCATTTATATGGATAAAATCTCCTTTTTGAACTGTCTTTTCAAAAATAATAAAAATCCCACTAAGAAGATCATTTATTAATTTTTGAGCTCCAAAACCGACTATGGCGGCGATAATCCCTCCCGCCACTATAAATTCTTTCAAATTAACAACGAAGGGTTTAATTGCAGCGATTAATACTAATGTGAATAAAACGTAGTTGGATGTATTCCGTACAACACTTTCAATCGTGTTTTCTTTCTTTTCTTCAATTAAATCTGTTCTTTTAAAAAACTGATGAATGGACATACGTAGCATACGGAGGACAAAGTAAGTGATGCCCCCAGTCAAAATCAAAGAAATGAAATAATTTTGAATATGTCCCCAATTAATATCAAAAAAACCAAACAGCATACTAGTTATTTTCCCCATTTTATCTCCCCTAACATCACAACAATCAAGTTAATTATATATTTAACAAACACTTAAATAAAAGTATCCACAACTGGATAAATAAGCCTTACGTTTTTTGTCACAAAATAGTCAAAGTTTGATCAAATCTAGACAGTTTTTTATGTTATTATCTTGGTTGTAGTAGAAATAATAATTATTGCATAATAATTATTATTATAATAAAATTATACTTGTGAATATTTGATTACCATTTATCAGCTGAAAGGAGCAGAATGTATGAAATTCAAGAAAACCTTTTTGTTTTCTTTATTTACCGCTATCCCGCTTTTATTTTTAAGCGGATGTGAAACCAATATGGTTGTGTTTAACCCTCAAGGTCCAGTTGCTCGGAGCATTTTAGATTTAATTAACTGGTCACTTGTTTTCATGCTAATTGTAGTTGTGGTCGTGTTTGGTTTATTTGGATACATAGTATGGAAATATCGTGCTACTCCGGAGAATGCAGATTATGAACCACCTGAAGAACATGGCAGCACGGTGTTAGAAATTATTTGGATTACGATACCTATTTTGATCGTTATTGCCTTAACGATTCCGACAGTAAGAACTCTTTATGATCTAGAAAAAGTTCCAAAAGGTTATGAACATAAGGAGCCCATTACAATTAATGTTACTTCCGCTGATTGGAAGTGGATTTTCAGCTATCCAGATCAAGGAATTGAAACGGTTAATTATGTCAATATTCCGGAAGATCGTCCTGTCCTATTTAAATTAACATCGGCAAGTACAATGCAATCCTTCTGGGTACCTGCACTAGCTGGACAAAAGTACACTATGAACAAGATGGAAACACAATTATATGTGGTGGCTGATCACCCAGGATCATACTTAGGTCATAACACGAATTTTAATGGTAAAGGTTATGCAGATATGGAATTTGAGGTATTGTCACAAACCCAAAAAGATTTTGTTCAATGGGTTAAGGACGTGAAAAAGACTGCTCCTAAGCTTTCTGAAACTAAGTATGGAGAACTATTAAAACCCACCCATTTAGGACGCTTAACCTATTCGAATACACATTTAGCATGGGTGAACCATGCCGATATGGATTCAAAAACCTTTACAAATCCTGAACTTTATAAAGTCCATGGATACCAAGGTAAAATTTTCAAAGAAAAAGATAATGAAATTAAAAATAATAACAAATCGAGCAAGATGAACAGTATGAAAATGAATGGCGGAGGTGAACAGGATGGGCATTAATTGGAAAGATTTATTTATGATGGATGGCGAACCATTAATTATTGGTTCTCAAATAGCCATTTTACTATCGATGGTTGGAATTGTCGCGGGAATAACCTACTTTAAAAAATGGCGTTGGTTATGGACCGAGTGGCTTACCACGGTTGATCACAAAAAAATTGGGATTATGTACATTCTAGCTGGTGTATTGATGTTTTTCCGAGGTGGAATTGACGGGCTTTTAATGAAAGTTCAAACGTCAAGACCTGAAATGCAGTTTTTAGATGCACAGCATTATAATGAAATTTTCACCACACATGGTGTCATCATGATCATTTTTATGGCGATGCCACTTCTGGTCGGGCTTATGAACTTTGCGATTCCGTTGCAAATTGGCGCACGAGATGTTGCATTTCCTTTGTTAAACGCAATTAGCTTCTGGTTATTTTTCTGTGGTGCAATGTTGTTTAACATTTCCTTTGTGGTCGGTGGATCTCCGGATGCTGGGTGGACAGCTTACTTCCCTCTTGCCGGAAAAGAATTTACACCTGGAATTGGGAATAACTATTATGCCGTAGCGATTCAGATTGCCGGAATAGGAACGTTAATGACAGGAATCAACTTCATCGTTACGATTTTAAAGATGAGAACAAAAGGTATGACTTTAATGAG
>CAURFY010000098.1:0-7902 GCA_963524115.1 uncultured Bacillus sp. | reverse complement strand
GGGTAGGAGTTTGGATTGGATCTGGAATCGGCGGTATGGAGACATTCGAAAATCAGTTTGAAACTTTTCTTAATCGAGGCTATAAAAGAGTAAGTCCGTTTTTTGTGCCAATGATTATTCCGGATATGGCTGCGGGGCAAGTTTCTATTATGCTCGGTGCAAAAGGGATTAATTCATGTACCGTTACTGCTTGTGCGACCGGAACGAACTCAATTGGAGATGCTTTTAAGGTAATCCAACGGGGAGATGCCGATGTAATGGTAACAGGTGGAGCAGAGGCTCCGATAACCAGAATGTCCGTTGCAGGTTTTTGTGCGAATACAGCGCTATCTACAAACCCTGACCCGAAAACAGCAAGCAGACCATTTGACAAAAATCGTGATGGTTTTATTGTCGGCGAAGGCGCCGGAATTGTCGTCTTGGAAGAGCTGGAACACGCGCTAGCAAGAGGGGCAAAAATTTATGCCGAAATGATTGGCTATGGTGCAACAGGTGATGCTTATCATATCACAGCACCAGCTCCAAATGGAGAAGGCGGAGCACGTGCGATGAAAATGGCCATTGCTGACGCTGGATTAAACCCTGAAGATATTCATTATATTAATGCTCACGGTACAAGTACCGAATACAATGATAAGTACGAAACAATGGCAATTAAAGAGGTATTAGGTGAAAATGCTTATAAAGTACCAGTAAGCTCGACGAAATCAATGACTGGTCACTTACTTGGAGCAGCCGGCGGCATAGAGGCAATCTTTTCTGTACTAGCTATAAAGGAAGGAATGCTTCCACCGACGATTAACCTTGAAACACCTGATCCAGAATGTGATCTTGATTATATTCCAAACCAAGCAAGACAAAAAGATATCAATACTGCTATGAGTAATTCGTTAGGTTTTGGTGGACACAATGCAACGATAGTATTTAAGAAATATCAGGGCTAATTAAGTATTTCCTTTAAAAATCAAAATAAACAGGCTGGCTGAAGGGATTTCCTTCACCAGCCTGTTTCTTTGATTTAAAGATATATAAAGCATAAATGGATCTGTGCACGCAATTTTCCCTTCCGTCATAAGCTGTTAAAAACATCAATGATGGAGGAGAAATATATGGGGGTAATAAGAACTGATGGATGGTTAGAAGAGCATTTTGCAGATCCTATTGAAATGTGCAAAAAATTATTAAATGATAAAAATAATGAAGACCCACGTTCATTTTATCGATATCTACTAGATTATGGAATGTACAAGCCGAGTAAACAAAGTAAAAATAACTTTGGGGAACTAAAAGAACATGATGTTTGGAGCACTGTTGAAGAAGTCTATAAAAAATATCGGCTTAAGTGGCGAGGACCAAATATCCCAGTTTATATTTTCCCGCTAGCTGATCGTTACCGTACATTTGGTCAAAATAATAATCGTAATGAAAACGGTAATAGAAAATCAGGTCTAACCTTTCCAGATAAGATGTTTCTATTTTTAACCCCTGAGCTTGACGAAAAGGAGATTGAAGTAATCTTTGTACACGAATATCACCACGCATGTCGAATGAATTATATTAAAAAGGATATTAAGGATTATACTCTACTTGATTCAATAGTCCTAGAAGGTCTTGCCGAGCATGCAGTCGAGGAAAACTGCGGTAAAGAGTACCTTGCAAAGTGGTGCAATTTGTATTCAGAAGAACAAATTATCAATTATTGGAAACGGTTTTTAGCAAAGAATTTATCAGTGAAAAAGGACCATCCGCAACATGATCATTTGTTATTCGGGGGAAGAGGAGTTCCAGAAATGTTAGGGTATGCGGCTGGTTACACGATGATAACTAAATACAAGCAAAGTAGAACCTTGAAAACAGGGTCAACCTTTACACTTAATTTTGATGATTTTTTAACTTCTGCATTTGTTTAACTATGAAGATTTCCGAAACACCAACTTATTGGTGTTTCTTTTCATATAAATAAACATTCATCATATATTTTATAAATGGGCAAGATCATTCTGGTGAACCTTAGGAAATAAGGAATAATTTAACTGTTCTCTGACCATACTGATTGACAAACAGTTTCTTGAAGAGAGGGGTAAATTCATGTTATATCTTCATGATGTTTGGGTGAACTGGTTCGAAGGGGAAGAAAACGGTTATAATATCTGTCATTTCCACGAGTGGCGCAAAGACGATGCGGTTGAACTGCTCGATCAAGTGCCATTGCTAAAAATTGATCCAGTTCTTTTTCTTTTTATCGAAAATGATTTATCAGAGCTTCCACAACAACTTCTTCATGATGTCTATCAAAAAGCTTATTTACGGAAAAATCATGAACGGATTCAGCTTGACCATTGTTTTGTTATTTCAGATGGGTCTGGAATACTGGCAGTTGATACCATGGGCTATAATATTCCGATTAGGAAAAGCAGGATTATTCCAAGACAAGAGCAGCTTGCCTATGAAATGTTGGAAAATCAAGATGTAATTAGCTATTCATTTGATCAAAAAGTATTTAACAAAGATTTTCACATTCTATCACCTGAGCCAGAATTAATGAGGGGATTAACAAGAAAAGAGCGGCAGCTAAAGCAGTTGTTATTTATGGCATTAGATCATTTATATTCCTCGAAAAATGTTGCCGAAATCCGTTATTGGTTTACCGAGTGGCGCCCTGAGCTTTATTCCGAAATCCAACTGCTTTCTTTTGAAGACGCATGGATTCAACTATTTGAAGAGACTAAATACGGTTGGACAAGCAAACACCAAAAGTTTTGTGAAAATATTGTCAAAGGTCAGCCATTTTTTGAAAAGTTATGGGAAATGGAGCATGGCCCAAAAGTAAATTGAGGAGCTGCTAAAAACAGCTCCTCAATTTTTTTTAGTTATTGTTCAAGCTCTTTCTGCGATTCGAGTCCTATTTTCTTTTTCTCCCAAGTCCCATTGCGTTTTCCATCTTTTTTAACATTTTTCCGGCAACAAAATTAGCTTTTTCTGCACCTCTGTCAAGAATTTCATCGAGTTCTGATGACTCCATTAAAGCATGATACTTTTGTTGAATCGGTTCAATTTCACTGACCACCACTTTAGCCAAATCTGCTTTAAATTCCCCATATCCTTTGCCTTCATATGTACTCTCAATATCAGATATAGACCGCTTTGAAATAATAGAATAAATGGATAACAAGTTGGATAATCCCGGCTTGTTTTCCTTATCGTATTTTACAATTCCCTCAGAGTCCGTAACAGCGCTTTTTATTTTTTTCTCAATTTGCTTTGGATCATCAAGCATGGTAATGGTTGCTTTTTTGTTTGGATCGGATTTACTCATTTTTTTGTTAGGTTCTTGTAATGACATCACCCTTGCGCCAACCTGAGGAAGACGAATTTCTGGGATGGTAAAGATTTCATTATACTTTTTATTAAATCGTTCTGCTAAATCACGAGTTAATTCAATATGCTGCCTTTGATCCTCACCAACTGGAACAATGTCTGCGCTATACAATAAAATATCTGCCACCATTAGTGGTGGGTATGTAAGCAATGCCGCAGAAACAGCATCCTTTCCGGCTGATTTATCTTTGAACTGTGTCATTCTCTCTAACTCGCCGATATAGGATATGCATTGCATCATCCATCCAGCCTGTGCATGCGCTGGAACCTCTGATTGAATAAACAAGGTAACTTTATCTGGATCTATTCCACATGCAATATATAAGGCTGCTAGGCTCCGAATGTTTTTTCTTAATTCTAATCTATCTTGAGGAACGGTAATGGCATGTTGATCAACAATACAAAAGAAGCAATTGTATTCGTTTTGAAGTTCTACAAACTGCTTCATTGCCCCAATATAGTTACCAAGGGTAATCGTTCCACTTGGTTGAATCCCAGAAAAGATTGTTTTCATTAAGATATTCCTCCTTCTAACAATAAAAGACCATCTATCCCATCAGAATAAGGACAGTTGGTCCATTTCTCCACAACGACTATTCCATAGTAATTATAATTATAACAATTTTTTATTAAAATCAATAGAGGCAACCAATAAATTTCGGAATACAAAACATTTATCGAGATAAAAATGAAAATACAGTTAAAGAGTTTTATTGAAATAATAAATAAACATGTCGAATTTTGATGGCTAATCTTGGTTTTTTTGCATAATTTGTAGAAATTAACAGAGTGTTCACTGAAATCGGACTTGCAATCAGATTTCAAACTATTTATAATAAACCTAACAAATGGGTACATCCCAAGCCTGTCACAATTCCGTCAAAACTGTATATACCAAGTATGTTCAATAAAATGAGTTTATCACAATTGTAGTTGTAGAGATGGTCTGAAGTGATGTTTTCAGACATCAATAGGGTCTCTTCATTAAAGCGTATAAACTTATTTTTTATTGTCTCTTTTTTAACTAAAATTGACAGATTATTATATAAATATACCTGAGGCGTACAATTGTTTATAGAGGGAAGGACAGAGTGAGGACCGTTTGCCTACAAAAAAATGAGGGGGTCAAAACGTGAAGAAAAGATTATTAGTCTTTTTTAGTATGGTACTAGTACTCAGCATGTTCCTTGCCGCATGTGGTGGGAAAGATAATGCTGACAACAAAAAAGATTCAAGTGGAAATAAATCAGATGTTCCACAAGAATTGCATCTAAACATTGCAACAGAGCCATTCTCCTTAAACCCAGGTTTGGCAAATGATTCAACATCAGGCGGTGTTTTACATCAAACATTTGAAGGTTTAACACGAATTGATGCTAAAGGAAAACCACAACCAGCTATGGCTGAAAAAATCACAACAAGCAAAGATTTAACAACTTACACGTTTAAACTACGTGACACAAAATGGACAAACGGAGACCCTGTTACAGCTGAAGACTTCGTTTACGCTTGGAAATGGGCTTTAGACCCTAAAAATGAATCACAATATGCCTATCAGTTATATTACATTAAAGGTGCACAAGCCATTAATGAAGGTAAAGCTGATGCAGATACTCTTGGAGTAAAGGCAGTGGATTCAAAAACATTGGAAGTAACACTTGAAGCTCCAACACCATTCTTCTTAGAGTTAACTGCATTCTATACTTACTTCCCTGTTAACAATAAAATTGCTAAAGCAAATCCAAACTGGCATACTGACGCTGGTGATAAATATACATCAAACGGTCCTTTCAAAATGGTTGAATGGTCTCACAGTGACAAGATTGTCCTTGAGCCAAATGAAAACTATTGGGATAAAAAGAGTGTTAAATTAACAAAAATTGAAATGACGATGATTAACGATCCAAACACAGAGCTTTCTATGTTTGATAATGGCGAATTGGATTGGGCAGGTTCTCCACTAGGCTACCTTCCAACCGACGTAATTCCGCAATTAAAAGCAGATAAAAAGTTGAAAGTTCAACCTATTGCTGGTACTTACTGGTATAAGTTTAATACTGAAAAAGCTCCGTTTAACAACAAAAACATTCGTAAAGCTTTCTCTTATGCGATTAACCGTACAGCAATCGTTGAGAACATTACACAAGGTGGACAAATTCCAGCAATGGCTGCTGTTCCTCCGACAATGATTAAAGAGAATGAAAAAGGGTATTACAAAGATGCCGATTTGAAAAAGGCAAAAGAATATTTACAAAAAGGTTTGGATGAACTAGGACTTAAGAGTGCATCTGAATTACCTGCAGTAACGCTTTCTTACAACACAAATGAAGCACATCAAAAGATTGCGCAAGCAATTCAAGATATGTGGAAGAAAAACCTGGGTGTTGAAGTTAAACTTGATAACCAGGAATGGAAAGTTTATATCGACAAACTTCATTCTGGCGATTATCAAATTGGTCGTATGGGCTGGTTAGGTGACTTCAACGATCCAATCAACTTCCTTGAATTATTCCGTGATAAAAATGGCGGTAATAATGATACTTTCTGGGAAAATGCAGAATTTAAATCTCTTCTTAACAAATCATCAAAAGAAGCAGATCCAGAAAAACGTCTTAAATTGCTAAAAGATGCTGAAGCGATTTTTATGGATGAAATGCCAGTTGCACCAATCTACTTTTACACAGATACTTGGGTACAAGCAGACAATCTTAAAGGTGTAATTATTTCAGGACTTGGAGATGTACAATTTAAGTATGCTCACTTTGAGTAATAGGTAAAAACAAAATGATTAGAACAAGGTATATGGGTGTTTTCCCATATACCTTCGTTTTCTGATTACAGATATATAGTTAAAAATGGAGGTGTGTCTAATTGGCAAAATACATTACAAAGCGTTTGTTGTATATGATTATTTCCTTATACCTCATTATTACAGCAACGTTTTTCTTTATGAGATTAGCTCCAGGGAACCCGTTTACATCAGAAAAATCATTGCCTCCTGAAATTGAAGCGAGCTTAAATGCTCATTATGGCCTTGATAAGCCATGGTATGTTCAATACGGGGATTATTTAGTTAGAATTGTCCATTGGGACTTAGGACCTTCTTTTAAATATAAGGCACGAACAGTAAACGATTTGATTAATGATGGTTTTCCAGTTTCCTTATCTCTAGGAGCAGAAGCGATTTTAATTGCCATCGCTTTTGGTATTCTACTAGGTGTAATCGCAGCGCTAAAACACAATAAATGGCAGGATTATTCTGCTATGATCGTAGCGGTTATGGGAATTTCAGTACCTTCCTTTATCATGGCAACCGTTTTACAGTATTTTTTAGCAATAAAATTAGGACTTTTCCCTGTTGCAAGATGGGAAACCTTTATGCATACGGTTCTTCCAGCTTTAGCTTTAGCTTCAACGCCAATGGCCTTTATTGCACGATTAACTCGATCAAGCATGTTAGAGGTACTGAGCAATGATTATATTAAAACAGCCAAGGCAAAAGGATTGAGTCAGGGCGTTATTACAATCAAGCATACAATCCGAAATGCACTGCTACCGGTAGTTTCTTATATGGGTCCGTTATCAGCAGGGATCATCACAGGAAGTTTTGTAATTGAAAAAATCTTCGGTATTCCCGGACTAGGCTCTCACTTTGTGTTAAGTATTGCTAACCGTGATTATACAGTCATCATGGGAGTCACCGTTTTTTATAGTATTTTATTACTATTTTCTATTCTTCTTGTCGACATTGCTTATGGATTCATAGATCCGCGGATTAAATTGACTGGCGGGAAGAAGGGAGAATAACGATGCAACAACTATCAAAAGATAAATTTCAATTAGTTGGCAGTAAAATTTCAGATGCAGAAAAAATCTCAAAACCTAGCCTTTCCTTTTGGAAAGATGTTGTTATTCGTTTTCGAAAAAACAAGTTAGCCTTGTTCGGCGTTGTGTTATTAATCATTTTGCTGTTCATGGCAGCTTTTGGACCATATATGACTGGATTTGATTACCGTACAAATGATTTAACGATTACAAATAAGCCACCATCCTCTGTCCATTGGTTTGGTACAGATGATCTTGGACGTGATATGTTCACCCGTACCTGGGAAGGAGCCCGTATTTCTTTATTTATCGGGATAGCCGCAGCGTTAGTTGATTTCACTATTGGGGTTTTCTGGGGTGGTTTTTCAGGGTATAAAGGTGGACGTGTTGATGAATTTATGATGCGTGTGGCGGACATTCTTTATGGAGTTCCTTATTTGCTCCTTGTTATCCTGTTAATGGTTGTGCTTGGTCAAACCTTATCGACGATGATCCTGGCGATGACGATTACAGGTTGGATAAATATGGCTCGGATTGTAAGGGGGCAAGTTCTATCTTTGAAAGGGCAGGAATACGTTCTAGCAGCACGAACTCTTGGTGCAGGATTACCACGTATTATGAGACGGCATTTAATCCCTAATACAATGGGTCCTATATTAGTTACCATGACTTTATCTATTCCGTCTGCGATTTTTACAG
>CAURFY010000097.1:0-7906 GCA_963524115.1 uncultured Bacillus sp. | reverse complement strand
TACTGCTGGTGCGTCTCGTACGTTAGGGATTCCTGTTGCTAAATCCACCAAATGTTTTGAGATTGCTTGACCTGTTTTTCTGTCAACTTGTTCAATCGTACTATTTTTGACATGAATTAGATTTTTCTGACCATTATCCATTGTCGTATTTTGCGTACCACATCCACTCAATAAAAAAATGAAAACTAAAACTGTGCCAATAACCTTCATTTTCTAGCCCACCTCCACTATCGTGTCCCTATAGTATTTGCGAAACAACAAATATTTAGTGATCTTGAAAAATTAATTTAAAAGTACATCTATCGATTATTATTGTGTAAAATTTCTTCTATCTTTATGCCACTAATCATATATTTTTAAAAAGTCCCAGCTGACAAGCGGTTCGTTCAGGGAAGAACGATAGATAAAGAAGAGCGGGAGGCATGAGATTGAGTAAAATATACGTGTTGGATACAAATGTCCTGTTGCAAGATCCTTTTTCCATCTTCTCTTTCGAAGATAATGAAGTAGTAATTCCAGCAGTAGTTCTAGAAGAAGTCGATTCGAAAAAGAGATATATGGATGAAATTGGGAGAAATGCAAGGCAGGTCTCACGTTTAATTGACAACCTAAGGGAATCAGGAAAGCTTCACGAAAAAATTCCATTGGAAACTGGTGGAATACTAAGAATAGAATTAAACCATCGGTCATTTCAACAATTACAAGAAATTTTTGTGGAAAAAACTAATGATAATAGAATTCTTGCCGTAGCCAAAAATTTATCATTAGAAGAAGAAACTAAAGAAAATGGCAGACCTGTCATTCTTGTAAGTAAAGATGCGCTAGTAAGAGTAAAGGCAGATGCAATTGGACTATTTGCAGAAGATTTCTTGAGTGACAGGGTTGTTGATTTTGACCATATTTATACAGGCTTTTCCGAAAAATATATCGAAGGTGGAATGATAAGTAAATTTTACGAAAAAAATGAATTATTGCTATCTGAAGTTTCAAATCACCCATACTTTCCACACCAATTCGTAGTGCTGAAGGATTCATTAGGGAGTTCGGCATCAGCTCTCGGGATAGTGGATTCACTTGGAAAAAAATTAAAAAAATTAGTATTTGATCATGACCATATCTGGGGAATACGTCCACGTAATGTTCAGCAAACAATGGCTATTGAACTGTTGTTAAGAAAGGATATCCCTCTTGTCACACTTATTGGCAAGGCTGGTACAGGTAAAACCTTGCTGGCATTGGCTTCAGGTTTGATGGAAACAGAAGATTTAGGACAATATAAAAAATTATTAGTTGCGCGACCAATTGTACCTGTTGGAAAGGATTTGGGATTTCTGCCGGGTGAAAAGCAAGAGAAGCTAAGACCATGGATGCAACCAATTTTTGATAATCTGGAATATTTATTCAATGTTAAAAAGCCTGGCGAATTGGATGCTATTCTAGCTGGTATGGGTTCAATCGAGGTAGAGGCATTAACTTATATTCGAGGTAGAAGTATCCCTGATCAATTTATTATTATTGATGAGGCTCAGAATTTGACAAAGCATGAGGTAAAAACGATTTTAACTAGGGTTGGAGAGGGTAGTAAAATTGTTTTAATGGGAGATCCGGAACAAATTGACCACCCATATCTAGATGCCTACAACAACGGACTTACATATGTTGTAGAAAAATTTAAAGATCAAAAAGTATCAGGACATGTGAAATTAGTAAAAGGTGAACGATCTAGTTTAGCCCAATTGGCGGCTGACATACTCTAAGAGTAAAATAATGAACGAGTGGTAAAAGCAAGAAACGGGCTGATTTAAAGGATCAGCCCGTTTTACAAAATTAAATTATCTGCAATTCACTAACATTTTTAATCGGAAACTCTTTATTAGAGCCATCACCATAATAAATATGTACAGGACCATCTTGATTTAGGGGTTTTCCTTCTAATGAAAATCCAAGTATAAGATCATAGGCCACTTCTAATGGGAGTTCTATTTCCCGATCTTTCGTTAAAATTATTAATGAGTGTGCCTCATTATCAGGTTCGGAGTTTTTTAAAAACGGTTTCATGGCAATACCAAAAGTTCCAGTCAGCAATTTTTCCTTATCGAGCTTACGTTTTGTGGAATCAATTGGAGGAATTACGGCTCCTTCAATGATTTCACGGTCCCATTGCTTAGATATCTTTTTTTTATACTCAGTCAATTCATCAGGCTTATCCTCTTTGGCTAATTCAAAATATGTATTTAAGTCTATTTTTCGATCATCAAAAATCCAAACACTAGGGTCAAGGGTAATAGAATATTTGACCCGTCCTTTTATTTGAATAATATTTCCCACTTTTTGTCCCCCTCTTTTTACAATAAAGATAAGTATATCGTCTATTCTGAAAAATGTCATTATTAATGAAATTCGATTGAATCATAACATGGTTGTTTTTGGAACGGAGCCTCTTATAATTGTTGCAATTTCCCTTTTAAACAGGTAAAATTTAAAGAAGTATAGGTAATGGCTCGGAAACGGGGGGATCAATGTTGGCGTCGGAAATGATTATTGATCATCGAGAAAGAGCAAACGCCTTGTTAAAGGCGGACGCTGATAAGATATTGAAGCTTATTAAGGTGCAGATGGACAACCTAACTATGCCTCAGTGTCCACTTTATGAAGAGGTATTAGATACCCAGATGTTTGGCTTATCTCGTGAGATAGACTTTGCAGTACGACTAGGATTAACCAATGAAAAAGACGGAAAAGATATACTAGATCAGTTAGAGCGAGAGCTCTCTGCATTACATGAGGCTTCACTAAAAAAATAAACATTAGAACTCAAACAAGCTACGATGTTTGGGTTTTTTTGTTAAAAAGACATGTGAAAGAGGTATTGGAAGAAAAAAACAATAAAAAAATGCTACCAAAATAATTAATTATATGGCAAATTAATATCTTATGTTAAAATAATTCTATCTTTTCTTCCCGTTATGCAGGATAATTTCCAGATTAATAGAATAACTAAAAACAACCCGGAAGATAAGGAAGAGATTGAATGGTAAAAAAGATTTTAAAGTCATATGATTATTCGTTAGTTATTGTTCTGGTTCTTTTATCTTTATTTGGTTTGGTGATGATTTACAGTTCAAGCATGGTTTCCGCCGTTCAAAGATATGGAGTCCAAAGTGATTATTTCTACCAAAAGCAAAAACTAAATTTAATAATCGGAGCAGTTGTATTTATCTTTATGGCAATCTTTCCTTATAAGATTATGAAAGGGACGAAATTCCTGGCATTTATTGTTGGCGGCTCCTTTTTTGGACTTGCTACTTTATTTATTTTTGGACATGTTGCCGGTAATGCTCAAAGTTGGTTTCAAGTAGGGACAAGAAGTATTCAACCATCAGAATTTGTGAAAATTGGCGTCATCATTTATTTATCAGCGGTTTACGCTAAAAAGCAGAACTATATTAATGAATTTAATAAAGGGGTAGTACCTCCAGTCGTTTATCTAGTCATCGTTTGTTTGTTAGTAGCAATTCAGCCTGATTTTGGGACTGCAGCAATTATTTTCGCAATTGCTGCTATGATCATTGTTTCTTCTGGAATGAATGTAAGAAATATGATGAAACTAATTATCATGGGTTTGCTGTTAGCTCTGCCATTTATCTTATTATTAAAAGATGAAGTTTTCTCAGATACAAAAATTGATCGTTTTAAAGCCTTTAATGACCCATTTTCGGTAGAACAAGGTTCTGGATATCAACTAGTGAACTCCTACTTAGCTATTGGTTCCGGAGGTATCAATGGTTTAGGATTAGGTCATAGTGTCCAAAAGCTTGGTTATTTACCTGAATCACATACTGACTTTATTATGGCAGTCATTGCTGAAGAGTTAGGTATATGGGGAGTAGGATTTGTGATTTTAGCATTAGGGTTTATTGTGTTGAGAGGTATTTATATTGCAGTGAAGTGCAAAGATCCTTTTGGGAGTCTGCTTGCAATCGGAATATCAAGTATGATTGGGATCCAGTCTTTTACAAATCTAGCAGGAATATCGGGACTCATGCCTTTAACAGGCGTACCTCTTCCCTTTGTTAGCTATGGTGGTTCATCAATTCTGCAACTTTCAGTAGCAATGGGTATATTAGTTAATGTATCAATGTTTGTAAATTACGAGCAAAAATATAAATCAAAGGAAAGTGGGAAACTAGCGGTGGCTCCCAAAAGGCCATCAGTAAAGCCGGTTCATTTTCCTTGATAAAGCGCAGGGGTTAACTCCTTGCGCTTTTCTAAAAAAAAAAGCTTCATGAAGAACTTGATGAATGTCTAGCCTA
The DNA here is from genome assembly GCA_963524115.1 of uncultured Bacillus sp. GTDB lineage: Bacteria > Bacillota > Bacilli > Bacillales > Cytobacillaceae > Bacillus_BU. The sequence goes on along the minus strand of CAURFY010000097.1, from coordinate 3,593 downwards.
AAGGTGCCATCAACTTGAGATCAATTTATTATGGCAGGCGCCTTGTGCTTTTCTTAAATACATAAAGATGGAGTGGTTGAATTGAATCAGCGTATTACTAAAGTGTTGGTAGCTAATCGTGGTGAAATTGCGATTAGGGTTTTTCGGGCTTGTAACGAGCTAAATATTCGGACTGTTGCGATTTATTCGAAAGAAGATTCGGGCACCTATCATCGTTATAAAGCAGATGAAGCTTATTTAGTTGGCGAAGGGAAAAAACCAATTGACGCTTATCTTGACATTGAAGGGATTATTGCAATAGCCAAGCAAAGTAAATCTGATGCAATCCATCCTGGATATGGATTTTTATCGGAGAATATCCACTTTGCCCGTCGCTGTCAAGAGGAAGGAATTATTTTTATTGGACCTGAATTAAAACATCTAGATATGTTTGGGGATAAAGTGAAGGCGAGAACACAAGCATACCTTGCGAACATCCCAATCATTCCAGGAAGTGACGGTCCAGTTAATGATGTAAGCGATGTGGCAGCATTTGGGGACCAATATGGGTATCCGATTATTATAAAAGCGTCTTTAGGCGGAGGCGGGCGTGGGATGCGTATCGTCAACCACCCAGAAGAAGTTGATGAGGCTTTTGCACGAGCTAAATCAGAGGCAAAGGCAGCGTTTGGGAATGATGAAGTATACGTAGAGAAGTTAGTCATCAATCCGAAGCATATTGAAGTGCAGATTCTAGGGGACCACCATGGGAATATTGTCCATTTGTATGAGCGTGATTGCTCAGTCCAAAGACGACATCAAAAAGTAGTGGAAGTTGCTCCATGTGTTTCAATTTCAGATGACTTAAGAGAAAAAATTTGTGACGCCGCAGTAAAATTGATGAAAAAGGTAGATTATGTCAATGCGGGTACAGTGGAATTTTTACTTTCCGGAGAGGATTTTTATTTTATTGAAGTAAATCCTCGTGTGCAAGTTGAGCATACGATTACCGAAATGGTTACTGGAATTGACATTGTCCAATCACAAATTTTGATTGCTGAGGGACATGAACTATTTGGGAATATCGTCGGGATTCCACATCAAGAAAAAATTAGCATTCATGGATATGCAATCCAATGTCGTGTTACAACAGAAGATCCATTAAATAATTTCATGCCAGATACAGGGAAAATCATGGCTTACCGTTCCGGTGGTGGATTTGGTGTAAGGTTAGATGCTGGAAATGCCTATACTGGGGCGATTATTACGCCATACTATGATTCCCTTTTAGTTAAATTGACAACAAGCGCTCTTACGTTTGAGCATGCAGCTGCAAAAATGGTCCGAAATTTACGAGAGTTTAGAATTCGTGGGATTAAAACTAATATTCCATTTCTTGAAAATGTTGTGAGACATGAAAAGTTTGTTACTGGGGAGTATGATACTTCATTTTTAGAAAAATATCCTGAACTGTTTCAAGTATTGACTAGTAAAGATCGCGGCTCAAAAATGTTATCCTATATCGCTAACGTAACGGTAAATGGATTCCCAGGTATCGAACGGAAAAAACGACCTGTTTTTGAAAAGCCAAGAATTCCAAAGCTTAATTACAATTTTGATTATACTAATGGAACTAAACAAATACTCGACCAACATGGCGCTGAAGGCTTAGTTAAATGGATTAAATCCCAAAATCAAGTATTGCTAACGGATACGACATTTAGAGATGCACACCAATCATTGCTAGCAACAAGGGTCAGATCTACCGATATCAAACACATTGCCGAACCGACGGCAAAATTGTTGCCTGACATGTTTTCATTTGAAATGTGGGGTGGGGCAACCTTTGATGTTGCCTACCGTTTCTTGAATGAGGACCCATGGATCAGACTGAAAGAATTAAGGAAGGAAATTCCAAATGTTCTTTTTCAGATGCTTCTTAGGGCTTCTAATGCAGTTGGATATAAAAACTATCCAGATAATGTTATTCGTGAGTTTGTTGAGAAATCAGCACAAGCTGGGATTGATGTATTTAGAATTTTTGATAGCTTAAATTGGGTTAAAGGAATGGAAGTAGCCATTGATGCTGTTCGTCAAAATGGAAAAATTGCTGAAGCTGCGATTTGTTATACTGGTGATATCGACGATCCTACCAGAGTTAAATATAATCTTCAGTATTATAAAGACCTTGCAATAGAGTTAGAACAGCAAGGGGCACATATATTAGGGATAAAAGACATGGCAGGTTTATTAAAGCCACAAGCAGCATATCGATTAATTTCAGAATTAAAGGAATCGATAAATATTCCAATTCACCTCCACACACATGATACGAGTGGTAATGGAATTTACACCTATGCAAAAGCAATCGAAGCAGGTGTAGATATCGTTGATGTCGCTTTGAGTACAATGGCTGGATTGACATCTCAACCAAGTGCCAATTCACTTTACTACGCACTTGAGGGCACAGATCGTAAACCGGACGTTAACATTGAAGCGCTTGAACAGCTTTCTCATTATTGGGAGGATGTTCGAAAATACTACAGTGACTTTGAATCTGGTATGATGGCTCCACATACTGAAGTGTATCAACATGAAATGCCAGGTGGTCAGTACAGTAATCTTCAACAGCAAGCAAAAGCAGTTGGTTTAGGCGAAAAATGGGATGATGTAAAAAGAATGTATGCTCGCGTAAACACAATGTTTGGAGATGTTGTCAAGGTTACACCTTCATCAAAAATTGTTGGTGATATGGCGTTATTCATGGTGCAAAATAATTTATCTGAAGAGGATATTTTAACAAAAGGAAGTACACTTGACTTCCCTGATTCTGTTGTTGAGTTCTTTGAAGGTTACTTAGGACAACCATATGGTGGATTTCCTGAAGAGCTACAGAGAGTTATTCTAAAAGATAAGAAACCTATCACTGTCCGCCCTGGAGAACTTCTTGAAAATGTTGATTTTATCAAATTAAAAGAGAAATTAACAGAAGAGATTGGGACAGAACCAACTGATTTTGATGTCATTGCCTATGCGCTTTATCCTAAGGTATTTGTTGATTACACGAAAAAAGTTGATCAATTCGGTGATATTTCTGTTCTTGATACACCAACCTTTTTCTATGGTTTACGTTTAGGTGAAGAAATTGAAGTGGAAATTGAAAGAGGAAAAACGCTCATTGTTAAACTTGTTGCAATTGGTCAACCACAAGCAGATGGGACTAGAGTCATTTATTTTGAATTAAATGGACAACCACGTGAAATTGTTGTTAAAGATGAAAGTATTAAAGTGACTGTGGCAGCAAAAATTAAGGCGGATCCTACGAATGAAACCCACCTTGCGGCATCAATGCCAGGTACCGTCGTAAAAGTCCTGGTTGAAAAAGGTGAAAAAGTAGACCGAGGCGATCACCTTATCATAACAGAGGCTATGAAAATGGAGACAACGGTGCAAGCACCTTTTTCTGGTATCGTAAAAGACATTTTTGTGAAAAATGGTGAAGCGATTCAAACGGGAGATTTATTAATTGAGTTAGTTAAATAATTGGCTATCAACAAAAAAGTTTAACACAGCATAATATTAAAGATATGAAAAAACAGGTCTGAACTTTGATG
>CAURFY010000096.1:0-7964 GCA_963524115.1 uncultured Bacillus sp. | reverse complement strand
GTATATTGGTTGGTATGCGTTGAAGGATAGCGTACTCACTCTTAAGTCATCCTTATTTGTGCTTGACCGACTCCAAGATTATCTTCCGAGCATCATGCTCCTCGTTGTCGTTCAGCTTACTATTCATATTTTTAAATTCATCTATATGAAGTGGAATCTTCCGATTGCCATTGCTAATACTGGCTATAATGTAGGGATGAGCATCCTCTCTTGTGTGATGGTTGCTGACCAATCCCTATTTAATCCTAGTTTTAAATTACAATTTGCTCATTTAGCCAATACTTCTCTATCTAACATGAACTCCCTCTGGTCAGGGACCATTTGGGTAATGGCTGGCTTAATCGTTTTTGGATGTACAATCGATAGTATTATGGGATTTGTAAAACAGCGGAAATAATCTGATTTACATTAACATAAAAAGCTGATTTTCCTACATTAAGGAAAATCAGCTTTTTTTATAAAACAATTGTAGCTTATTAATATTGGACATCTAGTTTTTGATTGTCAACATCCCACCGGTTAACGTCATAATAATATTGGACTGTATTTTCAATTGATGAAGGACAATACGTAGATTTATCCGCCTTAATTTCAGTATAATTTTCCCATTTTTTCGTAGTACTATTTAGAAGGTAGGCGTTTCCCTTAACACAAATATAATTTGAACCATTTCCGCCTAAACTGACTGGATTTTTAAAATAGGCATTTCCAGAAATAGCTAAAACACCATTAATCCCTCTAAAATCAATCGATGGGTTACTTTCAATCCATGCATTTCCACCTACCAGAAAACGCCCATTTCCTTTTATTGTTATTAGTGAGGTTGAAAGGAAATGTGAAGAGGAATACATTTGTGACACACCATTACCAGACAGAGTTATTGAATTAGAAATAGTTGAAACAAATGACAATGTATTTGGATCAACTGGCCCAGCACCAGGCCCAGTATTAGAAATTATTTCCCCGTTATTATCGATGGTAAAATAAGCTTTAATTTCTTTATCATCGCTGCCAGTTAATTTTCCGATACTTTGAATAGGAACTTTCATACTATTAAAACCATCACAGGTCGTAATCGGACTATTGTTGGAATTAAGTAAGGTCGGATTCCCTAAATACGCTACTTGAAAATAATAATTTGAATTTGCATCCATCTTAATAACACCTCCAAAGGGAGTATTACTAAGATTTGTTTTTAATCTTTCGCAAAAAAGCTTATCGTGACTTGTTGTAGTATAGCCAGGGTCTGTCTTCACCTGTTCGATCGCTTTGGTGACTTGACTTCGTAAAAAGGCGTTAGAATATTGAACTCCCATTTCCGCAAGTTCTTTAGTGCGAGTTACTTTTTCGCTTTTATTAACTTGAAGTGATGTGCTCAAGGCCTTTGGGATAAGCACAATTGCAAAAGTCGTAATAATAACGATTATAAGGAGGACAACCATTAATACATACCCTCGTTCATTCCGACTATATCTCATCCATTTCCCTCCTTATAATCGTCTAATAATAGTGCTTATTTCGAAGTTTCTCGTTTTATCCTTTTTATCAGTTAAAAGTAATCTTTTAACATTGAGAGGGATTCTTTTATTGACGGTAATCGTTTGGGTGGTTCCGATTAGACCTACATTTGCTGTATCAATGGTGAAAGAGTTTGTCCCCGATAACAGTTCAAGTTTAATATCGTAATTCTGTTTTAAGATTTGATTATCTCCAATCATGATGACCCAATCTTCATCATTTATCCGCTTATAACTTATTTCATACGATTCACTGTTTCCACTAAGGTGAACACTTGATAAAGTTGATAGAAGAATGTTTGCATCTTGACGGAAACTAATATGGGTATCAGTCATTTCCTTGCTACGGTAACTTTGAAAAAGAACATTCGAAACCAATCCCATAATCGAGAAAGATATTGTCAGCGTTACCAATAGTTCAATCAAGGTAATCCCTTTATCGTTTGTTAAACGCCCCATCCTCACATCCCCCTTATATACCCGAAGGTCTCTGAAAGAAGTTTTCGGTTAGACGGATTGTTTGAGTTAAACATTTGAACATGAACCACATACAACGGTGGAAGCCCAGCATATTTAGAAGAAGCTTGAAATGTGATAGTGATTTCTGGATAGTAATTTTTTTGGTTTTTCTGATAATAACAGGCAGATGTTTGGAGGACATCTTTTAATTCTTGTGGATATCCATTTGGGTAGTTGTCACATTTAATAGTAGTTTCAGTATTGTTTAGAGTATTTTGGTATTTTTCCTCAAATATATTTAAAGTTTGGGTGGTTAAATTATACGCAACAAGGTCCTCGTCATTTTGATTTGAGAACAACATTGACTGGCTAAAAAAGCCAAAAAATGTGGTTAAGATGATTGCTAATAATACTAATGAGACAAGTACTTCTATTAGGGTAAATGCGTCTTGATTGTTGGGGATTTTCTTAAAAAAATTTAGATGAAGTTTTAGTTTATTTATAATGGGCCACACCTTCCCCTAAAAAATTTAATTACCTTAATATAATATTTTATAATGATTTATATATATACTGTCAATGTAAAATAAATGGGATTCTCTTTGAAAATCGATTTAATAATCCTTTAAAGAAAATACTGATATAATCAATATACAGAATTGACTTTTCACTATGTTTTTTGGCAATAATTGAGACAACATTATTTATACATAAGGATGTGATTAACCTGCGCTTAAATAAATTCATTAGCGAGTCTGGAAAGGCATCTAGGCGAGGTGCAGATAAATTAATAAGTGAGGGCCGAGTTACGATTAACGGTAAAGTGGCCAAAGTTGGCAGCCAGGTCGAGCCAGGGGATGATGTTAGGGTCAGTGGAGACCAAATCCGGATGTCTAGTATTTATGTGTATATCGCCTTAAATAAACCGGTTGGCTTGACCATTACCACTGAGAAAAATGTTAAAGGCAATATTATTGATCTAGTCAATCACCCACTTAGAATTTATAATATTGGGCGGCTTGATAAAGATTCGGATGGACTAATTTTGCTTACGAATGATGGAGATATTGTTAACGAAATTTTACGAGCCGAAAATAAGCACGAAAAAGAGTACATTGTTACAGTGGACAAACCCATTACGCCTGATTTCTTAAAGAATATGGGGGCAGGGGTGAAAATCCTCGATACTAAAACCCTTCCTTGTGAAGTCGTTCAGCTATCAAAATATGTATTTCAAATCACTCTTACACAAGGTCTAAATCGCCAAATTCGTCGGATGTGTGAGGCGCTTGGATACGAGGTTTATCGTCTGCAACGAACCAGAATTATGAACATTCATTTAGGTAATCTTCCTGTTGGACAATGGCGTGATTTAACAAAAAAGGAGCGTAACCAATTATTTAGAGATTTGGACTACGAGCCAAAAGAATGGTGAAATAAAAGAGGATGAGCAACTATCATGCTCATCCTCTTTATTTAAACAAGCCACTCCCACTCTTCGTGTTTCCTTTATCTCAGTCGGTGTGCTCCAGTCCTGTCGTGTGCTAACCGGGCGCTTCCGCTTTTCGGTTTTACGGGTTAACTTTTGTGTTAAAGACTTGCTTTCCATCTTTGTATTCTAAAACAGTCGCTGATTTAATTGGGTTATGTTTTTTGTCGATTGTGACAATACCAGTAACAAGAGACAAATCTTTCGTTTTCGCTAATGCATCCTTAATTTTACTTGAATCTGTACTTCCTGCACGCTCAATTGCATCTTTTAATAGATAGATTGTGTCATAACCGAGAGCATTGAATGCGTTTGGAGAAGTGCCATCGTTCTTGTCTTTAAATGTTGAAACGAACTTTTGAATCGTCTTATCAGGATCTTCAGATGAATAATGATTGGTAATAAAGGTGTTGTTTAAAGCGTCAGCTCCAGCTAATTCTACTAACTTTGGTGAATCCCAACCATCTGCCCCCATTAATGGAACCGTAATTCCTAACTCTCGTGCTTGCTTAATAATTAAGCCTACCTCTTCATAATATCCAGGAATAAAAATGAATTCTGGATTTTTCGCTTTAATTCTCGTTAATGTTGAACGGAAGTCAGTATCTTTCCCAACATAAGCCTCTTCTGCAACAACCTTTCCACCATTTGATTCAAAAGTTTTCTTAAATGAATCTGCAAGCCCTTTGGCATAATCACTGGCACTATCGGCAAAAATGGCAGCCTTTTTAATTTTCAGTTCTTTAGTAGCAAAATTTGCAGCAACCGTACCTTGGAATGGATCAATAAATGAAGTACGGAAAACAAATTCATTCACTTTTCCATTATCTCCTACTGTTACGTTGGGACTTGTTCCTGAAGGAGTTAATAGAATTGTTTTTGTATCATTGGCAATTTGAGCCTGCGCCACTGTATCACCGCTAGTTGCCGCACCAATAATGGCTGTTACCTTATCTTGACTAGTTAATTTAATCGCAGTACTTGTTGCCTCTGCAGCATCAGATTTATTATCTACTTTAATTACATCTAGCTTTTTACCATCTATTCCACCACTTTTATTAATCTCATCAATTGCAATATCGATCCCTTTCTCCAGCGACTCTCCATAAGAAGCCACACCACCAGAGAGTTCTAAGTTTACACCTATTTTAATCGAGTCCTTATTACTTTCCCCTGAGTTTTCTTTCGCGCCCGAACAACCAGCTAGTATCCCAGCCACAAGGGTTGATGCCATAACGATTTTTGCGAATTTTTTCTTCATTGTAAAAGTCTCCTTTTTACTGATTTTTCTGACATTTCACTATAAAATATATGACCGTTTCCTATATTGAAAACGAGTTTTAACGCTTGCTTAGTCGATAAATAGTATTGTAGAACAATTCTTTAAATTAGTCTAGTATATTTTTTCACTATACTAAAATATTTAGAATATTAATTGAATCTTTTAACATGCTACCCAAAAAAAGACCTACCCTTTGGGCAAGTCTAGTGCTTGGTATGCTAACTGATACTTTCCGCCTTCAGCAACTTCTGAATGATATAATGCTTTAAGCGCAAAATTCTTCTCGAGGTCGTGTTCCTCCATTAATTCTTTTAAACGCTTTTGTAAATCTTTATTGTCTTTGATTAGCTGTTTCATTTGCGACTTCATATATTTCATGAGATCGTTATCTCCCTTCAAATCCCCCCTAAGTATAACATGAAACATTGGGAGGTTAATGTCGGCTAGAGGATTCATGAATTATTTACTATTGTTTTGTTCAAAAGCCGCTTCGTAAAGTCGTGCCGTTTCTGTGTACCGGCTAATTTTTGAAGGAGCTCCCATTACAACAGATATAAACCTCTTATCATTCCTCTTTACAGTTCCAACGAAGCAGTAACCAGCTTCATCCGTGTATCCTGTTTTAAGCCCATCGACCCCTTCAAAGCCAGCATTTTGTTTATTGACCGCTGGTAACATCCAATTCGAATTGGTATATGTATGTTGCTCAAATTTTAATTTAGGTTCAGCAACAACATCAAGAATTTCAGGAAACTGAGCTATCAATTGCTGGGCGAGCAAGGCTACATCCTTTGCAGACATGATATTTGTATCATTAGGTGAGCCAGTTGAGTAAAAGTTACCTAAATCGAGATTATTCAAGCCCGTGCTATTAACAAAATGTGTGTGCTCTAGTCCTATTTTTTTTGCCGTTTCATTCATGTTAGTTACAAAGTCCTTTTCGCTCCCCGCAATAGCCTCTGCCAAGGCAATTGCTGCGTCATTTGCCGAATGAATCGCCATTGCATTAAACAATTCCCGAACGGTATAGTTTTGAGCGTTATTTAAATGAACGGAGGCAAACCCGGGGTTATTTCCAATTGTAAACACATAGTTGCTAATCGATAGCGGTTTTTCCCAGGTGATTTTATTATTATGAATCGATTCCAATACCAAAAACTCGGTCATGAGCTTAGACATACTTGCTGTTGGCATAGATTGATCAATGTTTTTATCATAAAGAACGTCCCCATTTTTGGCATCCAGCAATATGACTGATTTAGCTTGCAGTCCTAAATTTGGCAAAGGTTCATTAACTTGTTTTTTCTCTAGTTTTGGCTCATTTGCTTTGTTGTCCTGAGCATTATCCACTAGTTGTTGCCTTATCGGTTTTTCAGGTTCATGCTGATCGGACAATTTTACAAAATATAGACCACCTCCAGCAATTAAAAACAGAATCATTACTAGAGTAGCCCATTTAAAAATTTTCATATAAACCTCCTGAACTTCCTTGTACACTTTACGGTTTAATCTTTAGAAACTTGTTTATTCCTTCAAATTCATTCCATAATCCTTCCCCTTTTGATTCTAGTCTAAATAATGACATTCGTCATGTTTGTAGCTAGGCCAAATGGTCCATTGAAAGTCAGTTCCAAGGACGCTGTTTTTTATTTGGAATAATATTTACATAACCTGTCTTTTTAATTGTATCTCAGTAATTGCATGAAAATGTCGAATTTTCTATCTTTACGTAGATGAAATTTAATTATATTGTTTTAAAGTACGCCATTTGGGTGAAGAGGTATCAAACTAATTTATAGGTGGAAAAGATGAATATTTTTAAAAATAATACCGCTAAAAAGGTTTATTTAAAGAACATGGAAATTTCCCTATTAGCTTCTGGAGATGGAACAGAGGTAATCCATCATAAATTGTATAAAGGGGCTCGTTGGGCTATGGCTCCTGAAGAAGGTTGGACAGCATTAGAGCATGTAACCATATTATCGGGACACCTTATTTATCATTCGCCTAAAGAGGAAGTTGTCCTACGTCCTGGCGATTCAGTAAATGCTTGTCCCGTAAAAGAACACGCCATTTTCATTGCCGAAACGGAAGTAGAGTTTATCTACGTGACTTCTCAACCACAATTTCATTATTATAGCAGCTCAGTTACAGAAATGATGGATTTAGCTATTTTAGTAGAGGAAAAGGACGGTTACACTGCAGAACATTGCGATCGAATCAAAGAATTATCCATGATGATTGGTAAATTTATGGGGTTATCATCAGATAAACTTTACTTATTAAATTTATCTGCCTTTCTTCACGATATCGGAAAGGTTAAAGTTCCTGACCAAATATTAAATAAGCCCAATAAGTTAACTAACGAAGAATATGAAACTATGAAAAAACATACCACATGGGGAAGAGAAACGTTAGCCAATACTAATTTTGGGGATTTAATAAAAGCTGGTGAGATTGTCGAACAACACCATGAAAGGTTTGATGGAAAAGGATACCCAAACAATCTTCAAGGAGAGGAAATTCTTATCGAAGCCGCTATCATCACAGTTGTTGATGCTTTTGATGCTATGACCTCCAACCGTGTCTATCGAAAAGGAATGGCTATTGATACTGCACTTGAGGAATTAGAACTTTATAAAGGAACGATGTTTAATCCAATGGTTGTAGATGCGTTCTTTTCTATTAAAGACAAGATTATTGCAAAGGTGGTGAGTTAATGAAAAAATTACTATTATCTTTATTATTCGTAATTGCCTTTCACCCATTCTTTACAAGTGGAGCTGAAGCACAATATTTGAGCGGGTCTGATAAAAATATTTCTATTAATACCGGACTTAATCTCCATATACCTCTAAATACTGCTGAAACATCCTTTAAGCTTCAAGAAGGACTGCATAATACTTTAACAGAAACAACGGGTATAGAAATTGACCATTCTTATATATGGATTGAACTTGATGGGCAAACCATTTTAGGAATTGATCCTGCAAAGGCAATGTACTAATAAAAAAGTGTAGAGAAAAGATAAATTCTCTACACTTTTTTATTTATCTTGCTGATCAGTAGTCTAAAAAAAGACCCTTTTCGTAAATTTTGTTGCACTCTGCCCTTATATGGTCCCGTTTTGCGGCGTATTCGGACAGCTTTGGTGAATTCAAGGGCAATCGTGTCCGAATCTGTGGTCTATTCGGACAGCTTTGATGATTCTCGAGGC
>CAURFY010000095.1:0-7993 GCA_963524115.1 uncultured Bacillus sp. | reverse complement strand
TCTCACCTGTCCCGCTGCTCCCGCAGGAGTCAAGCACCTTCCGCTCCAATCAGCTCATTTTCAACGGGATGAATTCAAAACTCGTTCAAAAACAACAATATTTTAGAAAACAGCCTATTTTTTAGTGTAAAAAGAGTCAGCATTTTGCTGACTCTTTGATGATCGATTAGCCTCTTAAAGCGGCAATGGCTTGAGCTCTGTCTGCTTTGTTATATACAGCAGAACCAGCCACAAGTACTGTTGCACCAGCTTGAATACAACGTTTTGCCGTTTCTTCATTGACACCGCCATCCACTTCAATTTCAAGATTTGGATTTTTATCTGCTGCCAATTCTTTTAAGTGGGTAATTTTCGCTAGTACCGATGGAATGAATGCTTGTCCACCAAAACCAGGATTGACAGTCATGAATAAGACCATGTCAATATCTTCAATAATATGTTGGATCATTTCAACAGGTGTCGCTGGATTTAAAACCACTCCTGCTTTTACACCAAATGATTTAATGAAGGATACAGTTCTATGAAGATGCTTACAGGCTTCAACATGGACTGTCAAGTAATCTGCCCCTGCTTTTGCAAATGCTTCAATATACTGATCAGGGTTTTCAATCATTAAATGGACATCCAGCGGAAGCTTTGTAACAGGACGAATGGCTTCAACAATTAAAGGTCCTATCGTTATATTTGGAACGAAATGACCGTCCATGACATCTATATGGATCAAATCGGCTCCGCCCTTTTCTACATCCTTTATCTCTTCTCCCAATTTTGAAAAATCAGCTGATAAAATTGAAGGTGCTATTTTTACCATTTTAATACCTCGGCTTTCTCTCTTTTATCTCTTGTAAGAAATCTTTATAGTGGTTATAGCGATATTCTGGGATTTGCTCTTGTAAAACAGCCTCTTTTACGGCACATTTTGGCTCTGATAAATGAAAACATCCTCTATATTTGCACTTCTCACCTTCCAAGGCAATTTCCGGAAAACATTGCGATAACTCTTCCGCTTCGATATCCGTAAATTCCAAGGAACTAAAGCCTGGTGTATCTGCAACAAGACCATCTCCAACTTTAATCAGTTCGACATGTCTGGTCGTGTGCTTTCCTCTGCCAAGATGAGTTGAAATCTCATTGGTTAATATATCTAAATCAGGTCGTAACACATTGAGCAGGGATGATTTTCCCACTCCGGATTGGCCGGCGAAAACGGATATTCCACCTTCTAAAAATGGCGCAAGTTCTTTTATGCCAAGCTCTGTTTCGGAGGAAGTTAAAATAACAGTATAGCCAGCCTTTTGATAATCTGAAGCATACTGAGCGATACTTGACTTTTGTCCAACGTCTGTCAGGTCCATTTTTGTAATACAAATGATTGGAATGATATGATTAAATTCAATCAGAACAAGAAAGCGGTCTAGTAAGGTTGTACTAAATTCAGGTTCAACAGCAGAAAAAACGAGAATTGCCTGATCAACATTTGAAATAGGCGGTCGAACAAGTTCATTTTTCCGTTTCTTCACCTCTAAGATATAACCTTCTCGGTCATTCTCCGCTTGGTAAACAACATAGTCCCCAACAAGTGGGTTCACCTTGTTTTTCCGAAAAACTCCCCTGCCCCGACATTGAACAATACCCTCATCACTTAGAACATAATAAAAGCCACTCAGCGCTTTAATAATTTTGCCCTCTGGCATAGACACACTCCTTTGAAATGCGGAAGACGCCTTGCTCAGGGGCATATAAACTCTAGCCCCTTGGCGCCGTAGTTAGTCTTGATTTAATCCTGTGGATATGGAACGGGTTCATCAATAATCACGGTTTTGTCACGGATGACTCTAATCGCTCCGACTTTTCCATAAGCAATTCTTAATGTATATGTTTTATTTACTGTTTGACTTATTACAAGCGTTTCAAAAGGCTCAGTCATACTATTATCGGCATCTTCAATATAGATTTGCACATTATTCGCCTGTCCAGGAGTGGTAGGCTGATATGGAATCGTAATTGGCTTTGTCACCGACTTGGGTGGAATTTCTTCTTTACCCTTTGAAATGACAACCGAAATTTTATCGCCTTTGGTAAGCTCCGTACCTGCAGCAGGGATTTGCGAAATTACCAGACCTTTGCCAACTGTGTCATTGTATTCTTCTTTTGTCATATCAATTGTTAAACCAACCGAATCAGCATAGTCCTGTGCACTTTTTGTGTTAAATTCCGTTAAATCTTTTAATTTAATTTTTTCTGGACCCTTGCTAACGGTAAATTCAAGAATGGTTTCTTCTGGAATTACCTCTTCATCAGCCTCTGGAGACTGTTTTAAAATCGTTCCCGGATCACTCTCATCATAAACTTCAGTTTTCGTGATATCTTTAAAATTTTGCTTTTCTAATAATCTGACTACATCATCGTATTGACGTTCAGTATAGTCTGACAACTGATAAGTTTCTTTTCCCGTGCTTTGGTAGACATCAATTTTTATACCCTCTTTTGCCGTTTCACCGGCTTTAGGGTCCGTTTTAACCACATAGCCCTCGTCAACCTCATTACTGCTAATATCGATCGTATCCCCAATCTTAAATCCAGCCGTACGCAATTCAGAGATCGCATCCTCCAATTTCAGGCCGCTCACATCAGGCACCTCTACGTCTTTTGGCCCTAACAAATCAGGTAGTATAAATACTGTAAAAATAGCAATTAATACTAAAGAAACTATGGATGTCACCAATATCGGCCACTTTTTCCGTTTTTTCTTTTGTTTCCCCTGTTTTGTTTGCTGCTGATCATCGGACGGCTTATCTTTATCATGGACAAGCGTGTGATCTAAATTCTGGTTAGCGCGATCATTTGTAATAATTGGAATCGCCTTTGTTGCGTCATCATCGATAGGGATGACAAATTTAGGTTCATTGATTCTTTCCAAGTCCAAAGAAGATCGTAAATCTTCCTCCATTTCGTCGACACTATTATAGCGATGAAATGGATCCTTGGCTGTCGCTTTTAACACGATATTTTCCACGCTTTGCGGAATGAGCGGATTCCATCTCCTTACCGATGGTGTCTCAGATTGTAAGTGCTTCAATGCAATCGATACTGCAGATTCACCTGAGAACGGGAGCCTTCCTGTTAAAAGTTCGAACATGACAATCCCTAATGAATAAATATCCGATTTTTTATTTGCCATACCTCCCCTAGCCTGCTCAGGTGATAAATAATGAACAGAACCAAGGACAGAATTTGTCTGTGTAATACTTGTTGCGCTAAGTGCCATCGCAATACCAAAGTCGGTAATTTTAACATTACCCATGTTATCAACTAAAATATTATGTGGTTTAATATCCCGATGAACGATATTATTTTGATGAGCATGAGAAATAGCAGATGTTAATTGCTTCATGATATCAATTGTTTCTTCAACTGCAAGCGGTGAATTTGTTTGTATGTATTGTTTTAATGTTTGACCTTCAACGTATTCCATGACAATGTAATATAAATCTTTTTCTTCCCCTACATCATATATACTAACAATATTAGGATGAACTAAACTTGTGGCTGATTGTGCCTCACGATGAAAGCGACGAATAAACTCTTCATCATTAGCAAAATCAAGGCGAAGCATTTTGACCGCAACATCTCGATCAAGAATCATATCATGTGCTAAATATACATTTGCCATACCGCCGCCGCCAACCATATCTATGATTTTATAGCGACCACTTACGCGTTTCCCAATCATCATGAATTACTCACCACTTTCCTTGTCATCATAGAATTCTACAATCACGAGGGTGATATTATCTTCGCCACCATATAGATTAGCAAGTTCGATGAGCTGGGATGCTTTATGTTCTAACTGGCCTTCAATAGCTAATATGTCAACCATTTCTGTTTCTTTTACTTTATTCGATAATCCATCAGAGCATAATAATAAAAGATCACCTTCTTCAAAAGTAATCGTTTTAATATCCATCTCCACTTCAGATTCTGTTCCTAACGCTCGTAATAGGACATTTTTACGTGGATGATGCTCAGCATCTTCTCTAGAAATTTGGCCGGAGCGCACAAGCTCATTCACTAAAGAATGATCCTCAGTGATTTGCTTAAAACCAATATCATTTGACATATAGCATCGACTGTCACCAATATTAGCGATTGTCGTAAATCTATTTGTACAGATAGCAGCGACAATTGTTGTTCCCATTCCCTCACATTCATCATGGGCCTGTGAGTGCTGGAATACAAACTGGTTCACTTTATTAATATGATCCCTCAGCCAGCTCTCCGCAGCTTCAGCAGTTGAAATTTCGTTTGTTTCTTTCCAAAATTCCTTTAGGCTGTTAAGTGCCATTTCACTTGCAACATCACCGGCACGATGGCCACCCATGCCATCTGCAACAATGGCAAGGCGTTGACCAGCAAGATTTACAAAAATCCCACCATTATCTTCATTATGTTGGCGGATTTTCCCTTTATCTGTCATAAAAACTGCCTTCATTCTGTCACCTCGTCTCCTCTTTTCGCTCCTTGGCACGAAGTTGCCCACATGCTGCATCGATATCAGAACCATGCTCTCGGCGAATCGTAACATTTATATCATTATTCTTTAAAGTTTTTTCAAATTCAAAGATTTGATTTCTCGGTGTCCGAACATAATCTCGTTCAGGAACATAATTGACTGGGATCAGATTAACGTGGCATTTAATCCCTTTTATCAATTTAGCTAATTCCTCCGCGTGCTGGACAGTATCGTTCACACCGCCAAATAAACCATATTCAAAGCTAACTCTACGCCCCGTTTTTTCAATATAATAACGCACGGCATCCATTAAATCTGACAACTTATAAGCACGATTTATCGGCATAAGGCGACTTCTTAACTCAGTGTTTGGTGCATGAAGGGAGATAGCAAAATTTATTTGCATGTTTTCATCAGCAAATTGATAAATTTTTGGAACGATCCCACTTGTTGAAACGGTAATATGACGCGCACCAATATTTAGGCCCTGTTCATGATTCATAATTTTTAAGAAAGAAAGCAAGTTTTCATAGTTGTCAAATGGTTCCCCAATCCCCATTATGACTATGGAATCAACCCTTTCATCTAATTCGTCAAGAGCTTGTTGCACTTTGACTACTTGTGCAACAATTTCCCCTGCTTCTAAATTACGCTTTAGACCACCCAGAGTGGATGCACAAAAGGTACAACCAATTCGACAGCCAACCTGTGTGGTAACACAGACAGAATTTCCATAATCATGACGCATTAACACCGTCTCGATTGAATATCCGTCCTTTATCTCAAATAAAAATTTGATTGTCCCATCAGCGGATGTTTGTTGAATAATTGTTTTTAATGTCGTTAGAACAAAATATTCGTCAAGCTTATCTCGTAAACCTTTGGAAAGGTTTGTCATTTTATCAAATGATGAGACTCTTTTTTTGTATAACCAATCAAAAATTTGTTCAGCACGAAATGCCTTTTCTCCATTTTGATCTAGCCAGACCCTTAATTCCCCAAGCTGGAGTGAATATATTGAAGGTTTTTCTTCACAAGTTGTATGATTCTCCGTTGAAATTTCGCTTTGCAACACCTTACACCTTCCTTCTTAAACATGCTATATAAAATCCATCTGAACCGAAGTCCTGCGGTAAAATTTGTAGAGAAAAACCGTTTATCAATGAACCTACAGCAACAGGCATCCGTTCACCAATGGTCGTATCGCCAAAAAACTCCGGATGTTTTTGCAAAAAGTTTTCGACAACGATTGAGTTCTCTTCTTTATCTATCGTACATGTACTGTACACCAAAATTCCACCTTTTTTTAACAAAGGGGCAACAGCAGAAAGTAAGTCAGTTTGAATCTTTTGCAATCTATTAAGGTCTTGTTCATTTTTAGTATATTTCATGTCTGGCTTACGGCGCATAACCCCAAGCCCCGAACATGGTGCATCCAAGAGAATCTTGTCAAATGACTCTGGCGCAAAATGATCTTGAACCTTTCGACTATCAAGGGACCTTGCTTCAATATTCGTGAGACCTAACCGTTTTGCAGATTCGGTTATTAATTTAACTTTATGCTCATGGAGATCAAGAGAAACGACAGCCCCTGTATGATCTAGGCATTCAGCAATATGGGTCGACTTTCCACCTGGGGCTGCACAAGCATCAAGAATCATGTCATTAGAGCTTATTCCTAATGCATGGGCAACGAGCATCGAACTCTCGTCCTGAATGGTGAACAATCCATCCTTAAAGGCCTTTGAGGTTGCCAGATTTCCTTTTAAAGCTTTAATGGCTTCAGGAATAACTGGGCTCGCTTCAACGTTATAACCTTCTTCATGAAGTAGTGCCAGACATTCCTCTCTACTTAGTTTAGTGATATTTACCCGTGCTGTTTGGATAGGTGCCGTTAAATTGAGTTCACACATTTGCCTTGTTTTTTCATAGCCCAATTGTTCGACCCAGCGCTTTACTAACCAAAGCGGGTGGCTAGTCTCAATACCCAAGCGTTCAACTGGATCAACGATATCGGACAAGTTTCTGATTCCACTCCTCTGAATGTTTCTTAATACACCGTTTACCAATCCAGAAACACCTTTATGTCCACGTTTTTTTGCAATTTCTACCGCTTCGTAAATCGCTGCCCGATCAGGAATTTTATCTAAATAGATCATTTGATACAGCGTGATTCTGAGGAGGTTCATGACCCAACCTTGGATTTTTTTACTGTCTTTTAAAAAGGGCTCCAAATAATAGTCCAACGTCATTTTACGTTGAAGGGTTCCGTATGTTAACTCGGTCAAAAGGCCGACATCAATTCGATCCACTTGATTTTTTTCAATCGTTTTTTTGAGTAAGAGGTTGCTGTATGCCTGATTCTTATCAATGGTTTCTAATAATTCAAGCGTGGCTTCCCTAACATTTTTTTTATTTTCCGTCATGATGGTCCCCTATCACATCACCGACGCTGATGGATCCAGCGCCAAGTAAAAATTGTTCCGCTAACATTCGTTTTTTTCCTGAAGGCTGCAACTCTGTTATTTTAATAGCCGTCTGATTACCAGTTGCAACAATAATGCCATCTTTTTGGATCTCGATTACTTTTCCAGGCTCCTCTTGTTTTGTTACCTGGAACTTGACTGCTTGCCAAACCTTTAAAGGTAAGCTATTCCAAATAGTATAAGCAACAGGCCAAGGATTCAATCCCCTGATATGGTTGAAGATTTCCTCACCCGATTTTGACCAGTCAATTTTCTCCTGTTCACGTTTAATATTCGGAGCAAATGTGGCTTTTTCTTCATCCTGAGAGATTGGTGTAAGTTCTCCATCCAAAAGTTTAGGCAAAGTTTCTAATAAAAGCTTAGATCCGGCATCGCTTAATTTTTCAAACAACGTACCCACATTGTCTTCCTCAGTAATCTCAACCTCTGCCTGAGTCAGAATATCGCCAGCATCTAATTTTTCTGCCATATACATAATGGTAATTCCAGTTTTTTTCTTGCCTTGCAAAATCGAATAATGGATCGGTGCCCCACCGCGCAATTCCGGTAATAGAGAGGCGTGAACATTGATACAGCCATATTTTGGAGTTTCTAATAATTCATTCGGTAAAATTTGTCCAAATGCGGCTGTGACCACTAAATCAGGCTTTAGCGCAAGAATCGGTTCAAGCTCCTCCGTTCGCCGAATCTTTTCAGGCTGAAAAACAGGGATTCCTTGATTTAATGCTTCCACTTTGACGGGTGGTGGCGTCATCACTTTTTTACGACCAACAGGTTTATCAGGTTGAGTAACGACGCCAATAACCTCATATCCACCCTGAACAAGTGACCTCAAGACAGGCACTGAAAAGTCTGGCGTACCCATAAATACTATTTTCGTCATTCCTTTTCTCCTCCACCAAGCTCTTTTTCGTCCATGTACCTTGACACCTTCGAAGTGAACAATATCCCATTTAAATGGTCAATTTCATGTTGAATGGCTCTTGCTAAAAAC
>CAURFY010000094.1:0-8018 GCA_963524115.1 uncultured Bacillus sp. | reverse complement strand
AAGCATGGGGAGCTTGGACAATGACAAACATGAAATCCTCTGCAAATGCTTCAATATAGAGTTTTTCATGAAAAAAGTCTCCTTCAAGAATTCCAATATCTAGATGATGGTCCATCACCATTTCGGCAATTACAGCCGTATTCCCAATGGTAACCGTTGGCGTGATGATAGGGTACTGCTGCTTCAATTTTGCGATGAGGTGTGGGAGTACATATTCTCCGAAGGTAAAGCTTGCCCCAATCGATAAACTACCACTTGCCGTCTTCATCAAATCATCTACTAAACATTGCATCCTAGTATGAAGCCCCAAAATTTCTTTAGCATGATGAAAAACGATTTCCCCGGCTTTGTTTAATCGCACATATTTATTTGTTCGATCTAACAGTTTAGCCCCTACCATCCGCTCCAGTGTTTGGATATACTGACTAACTGCAGGTTGTGTCATATGTAATTCATCAGCGGCACGGGTAAAATTTTCTTTCTCGACCACTGTAACAAAAACGAGTAATAGCTGATTCATCTGTCCTTCGCCCCCAATCTCTTTCCCATTATACCAATATACTTATCATAATAATTTTGATGATACTAACAGCATAATACATAATCGAATTCATATTTCCATTTTTTCAAAAAGGGTTCAGAAAGGCATTTTATGGAGCAGTTATACTTTTAGTGATATACTTAGGTCGATAGAAACGGCTAACTATTCTGAATATATATTCATTAAACAATCGAGGGGATCTTTTTATGTCCTATTCAATCATTAAATGGGCTATTTTACTATCACCGGCAATGATGGTTGGACTTTGGGAGTATATCCGACATCAATTTTTACTTCCTTATATTTCGATGGATACAGGAAACTGGCTATCGCCACTTATCGTCATATTTTTTACATTACTATTTTCGACACCGTTGTTTAGACGACTAGAAAAAATGCAAGAGGAATTAAACCAGGAACGAGCCTACAAAGCGACTATGGAGGAACGGCAAAATATTTCCCAGGATTTACATGATGGGATTTCCCAATCGTTATTCTTATTATCAGTAAAAGTTAATAAATTAGAAAAAAACTTAACTGGTAGTCAGTTAAACGAGATCCAAAAAATTAAGCAAACGGTCAAACATATTTATGATGACATCAGATATTCGATTCAAAATTTACGGACTCCACCACAGGAGTATGATCAAATTTATCTATATCAATCCTTAAAAATACTCTTAAAGGAAATAAAAGAGGAAACGGATATTAAGGTTCATCTAGACTGGGATTTCCCGGAAAGGACCTTGTCCTACAAGGAAAAGCTAGAAATGATTTCGATCATGAAAGAGGCATTAATGAATGTCCGTAAGCATGCACAATGCTCCAATCTTTATATCACGGCAAAAGAACAGGGTGTTAAATTAGCTTGTTGTATTAAAGATGATGGGGTTGGTTATGCACCACAGGACGATGCTTGCGAACATCATGGAATAAGAATTATGAATGAACGGGCAAAAGCAATTGGATGGCTCCTTAACATTGAAAAAAGTAATACGGGGACGTTGCTTTCTATCATAAAGGAGGGGTAACTCATGATTGATACTAAAATGACCAAGGTGCTTATCGTAGATGATCATGCCCATGCCAGAGAAGCGATCAGGGAACAACTTAGCGGATATTCGGACTTCACCATTATTGGCGAGGCTAAAAGTGGAGAAGAGGCTATCTTTTTATCAGATCAGATTTTGCCTGATCTGATCTTAATGGATATTAATATGCCTGATTTAGATGGGTTAAAAACGACCAAATTGATAAAAGAAAAACATCCCAATATTAAAATTGTTATATTAACCGTTTCAGAAGACAGTACACATCTATTTGAAGCCTTAAAACAGGGAGCACAAGGTTTTTTAATCAAAAAGGTCAATCCCGGTGATTGGTATCCGTATTTAAAATCAGTGGTATCCGAGAATATCCCTGTGTCTTACGAATTCGTCAATGAGGTCCTACAAACGATATCAAGCCATCCAAAGAAGCAATCCAATCAAAAGGTCAATCCACTCTCTCAAAGAGAAATGGAAATTTTAAAATTAGTGGCCAAGGGTTATACAAATAAAGAAATTTCAAATATAATTTTCATTTCGGAATATACCGTTAAAAACCATCTGAAAAATATCACGAAAAAGTTAGATATTAAAAATAGAGTTCAACTAACCAGATTTGCAATCGATAATGGTTGGGTAGAGCAATAACACACAAAAACAGAGACATTTGCCTCTGTTTTGTTTTATTTAAATCCATAAATTTCTTTATTTATTTGAAAAAGCCTTGTATGTAATTGATCTCTGTCTACATCGGTAACTTCTATTTCATGATAGATTTTACCTTGGTGTAAGAAGATGATGATATCTGCTATCGTTGCAGCCACATCCAATTGGTGGGTGGATAATAAAATTGTCTTTTTTTCCGAGCGTAATTGTAACAAAATATCTGCAAAGGTCGATACCCAATATGGATCCAATCCATTAGTTGGTTCATCGAGTAGAATGAGACTGGCATCCCTTATATATGCTTGAGCAAACAATAATCGTTGTCTCATTCCCTTTGATAGATTTCCAACCGTTTCATTTTGTTTTATATTTAAGCCAACCAACTTTAAGGCCTTTTCCGTTTGCTGCTTTGGCGCACGACAAAGCTTAGTATGAAAGGACAACCATTCCTTAACAGTCAATCCATTTGGAAATTGAAAGTCATCCGGCATATAGCTAATTTTATTAGGATAGTTTTTTCGATCTTGAACGCCAAGCCCACAAACTGATATCTCTCCACCAGTAGGTTGAAAAATACCACCAATCATTTTAATAATGGTACTTTTACCAGCACCGTTCCCGCCCACAAGTACACAAATTTGTCCTTCATCCAGTTGTAGTGAGAAGGGGGAAAGAACTTCTTCTTTTTGAAATATCTTCGTTATATTTTTTATCTCTAAAATAGGTTGGCTCATTTTCTAACTTTCCTTCCTATTAGAAAAGTTGATACCGCTAACATACCAAAAACGTAAATAATTATGTAAATAAACAAATAAATCAAGGTTGCAGGTCCTACCAAAAAGTCAATAATTTGATAATATTGCTGTCCAAAAATAGATCCACCATCAAATTGAATGACAAAAAATACTCTTAATAATTCTGCCGGGTTCAGGATTGTAAACACCATTAAGATCGGTTTTACCATCGTATAGCGAAGAAAACTCAATCCGCCAATCAGAAGCATTGGCCAAATCATAATTAATATGAACCATAAAGCGATGGCAATCATCATTGCCTGCCAGCGTGTAGAGGATAGTACCCCAATGAGCATTCCAATTGCTAGAAATGCGGCGGTAACTAAAATCGAGAATAGGTAGATTAGTAGAATCCCTTTAACTGAACCTGTAGCGTTAAATAGCATACTCAAAATGCTAAAAACACCAAAGCTAAAGGTAATGATAATAAAGTGGGTTAGCAACTGGCCAAAATATTTTCCAATTATATAGGACTTCATCCTAAATGAATACGTCAATAGAAGAGCAAACCTTCCAGCTTCTTGTTCCTCGGTAATCGAGAAGGCTCCTAATAACATGACAATAAGTGGAAGGGAATATAAAAGCACGTTAAAGGCAGTCGCCGTAACGTTTGTATAACTGCTTAAGCCTCCAATATTCATTTGGATAAGAAAGATAAAAATCATGATTAATAGAAACAATCCACCAAACAAATAGAACGACTTTTGCCTTAATGACATTTTCCATTCCTGTTGAAAAAAAACGTAGGAATCCAATGAAATTCCCCTCTTTTCTGCTTATTTGAAGAGGCTGATTAGTCAGCCTCATTCAAACAATTAAACTGTTATTTACTCATACTTCCATCCATATTCGTGTTTGTGTCCATGCTGTCTTTATGCATTTTCATTGTCATATTATTCTTATCTTGTGGCCAAGTATGCTTATCAAGTTCAGCCTTTGTCATGATTGTTCCCATTCCATTTTTATCAATAAAAGTTTGTGCAGCCGCCTTATCTTTAAAAGCAATTACACCATAACCCATTGCAGTGGTAATTTTTGCATCAAAGACATAGACCGCTTTATTATAATCAAGCCATTCTTTATCATGATGACTGCGAACAAATGCAGCATCGATATCTTTCTCGCCATTTGTTCTAATCCATTTATTGACCATACAGCCGATGTCATCAAATACAAGGGTCTTTCCATCTTTCAAGATAATTTCCGTGGCATCCTCATTATCTGCAACAGCCATTTCACAGTTGGCACATTTATCTACTTTTTCATCAATCGCTTTTGCCTTAACCGTCTTTTCTTCCACTTTCGGCTCAGCTTTCTTTTCCTTTTCTGCCTTTTCTGTGTTACAGCCTACCAGCGCAATCGAAAACACCAACACCAACATCATCAAATACAACATTCTCTTTTTCATTGCAATTTCTTCCTCCCCAAAAAATAAATAATAAAACTTGATAGTATGAATAATATAGAAATCAACATAATACCCCTATTAAAGTCGATTTGCCCTTCTTCCTGAAAATTCGGAATCATGGCAGGAGACTGATCCTTCACTAATTTTTCTTCATTACCCTTAAATAACTTTTCCATTATTACCATACCTGGTGATTGGAAAAGTAATTGATAGGCTGAATTTTTATCCATAATCTGCATAAAATAAGGATCAGCGACGACAGCTAAATCACTGAAACCATCCCCATTACTATCCAGACCTACCTGGCTATCCCAATAGTTTTTATAGAGACGATTATTCTTGGAACCTTCCCCATAAGTAAGAATCGTTATAACATTAATTTGAAAATCATTTTGGGTTATTTTATTTTCAGTTGACTGTTTAAAAATGATGCCAATTGCATTTCCTTGTACATCATTCCGCAGAATTGTATTTGTAAAACTATTATCAATCATGATACCAAAGCGATTATCACGTATATAATTATTTTGAATCATTGAGTCCTGGACATCGTATAAATAAAGCCCTTGTGAGTTTACATTTTGTCTATTTTTCAATAAGTAGTTTTGTGAATAAATTTCATTATGTGAGCCCATAATCATACTACCCGTAAGATTTTGGGAAAAAGTGTTACCTTTTACTGTGTTGTCTTGCGTAAACATAAAATGGAGACCATAGCGAGAATGAGAAACCGTATTTCCGGTGATGGTATTACCAGTACTGGTATCAACATAAATACCATCTTTGACAGTCGTTATTGTATTATTTTTGATTAAATTATTCTTTGAATGATATAGATCAATTCCGTTTAGTTGACCATGTTTTTCATCAGTCGTACCGCTAATTTTTACTCCGTCTATTTCAATCTGATTTGCCTCATATAATTGAATCCCGTATCCTGCAGTTTTTATTGTTAAGTTATGGATTAAATGATTGGACCCTGAAACGAATAAGGCAGATTCTGCACTTTTATTTTCAATCTTGATGTTTTTTACCGAAACTCCTTTGTTTTTAATCGTGATAGCTGGAGCTTTTCCATCCGAAATGATGGTCACATTTTTGGCACCAATCACTGTTACTGGTTTGTTTATGATAATGGAGTCACTATATGTACCACTAGGTATTTGTACTGTTCCACCTTCTTTAGCCTGATCAATCAAATCCTGAAGACTCTGTTTTGCCTGGACTGTACTAAATCCACTAAGAAGGAATGCGATTAGAAAAAAACATATGATTCGCCATTTTGGTAGCATTTCCCACACCTCTATCGTTAATATAGCACGCAGAAAATTGCTGAAATATGACTCTTTATGGCTAATTTTGTGACGAAATTGCGACAAATGGGAAAAAGGGGAAGACTCTTGCCCAGAGGCTAGACATAAAAAAAGACCTGAATGTGTTAATTCAGATCCCTTCGCACTAACTTTATTCTCTTTTTAGTCTAGTTTTTAAATTTCGAAGTCCGTTTGTTAGTGAATCGTGAAATGCGACGACCATTGAATCACTCATTTCAATTAAAGCGCTTACAGGTTCTTTGTTAAAAGAGACCCCGCAAGCCATACATTCATCTAGGTATTTATTGAAATTTCTCTCTCCACAACTGTAACAAAAGTCTTTCGTACGAAATGGTTTTACACCACATTTAGGGCAAATTTCTGTTCTCTCAGATATCATGACTCCACAATTAGAACAATACAATATGATACCCCCCATAAATTCAGAGATACGAACGAACCTGCTCCGGGCTTAGATTTAAGAAGTACTTTTAGTTTAACATGATGATGGATATGCGCTAGTTCCCACGATTAAAACCCAGATTACATATATATATTATCAGTTCCTATCCCTGTTACTAGTATTCTACTTCTTTCATTTCTCAACTGACTTAGAAACTGAAATGATTACGATCAGTAAAGAATTAAGACCTTCTCTATTTCACTCCCTCCATCTGTTTAAAGATTTCTATTAGTTAGAAAATAATACTAAGACTATTATACTAGAATTCAGAACCGCATATACACTTTTTTACAACAACTCCGTTTTTTACCTTTATTAATTATTCTTATCATGTAAAAATGATTAATAACAATCGTGATTTCTGCTGATCATCCGACTACTGTGTTTAGTATATGTCTGAGAAATGATGTGATAATATGAAGGAAGACTCATCAAAAGGAGCTGAAGGATTGTTGAAAAATGAAATGATTGAAAGGTTTACTACTTATGTTAAAGTGGATACCCAATCCAATGAGAGCAACGAAACTTGCCCCTCGACACCTGGACAATTGACGCTTACCCATATGCTTGTCGAAGAACTGAAGACGATTGGAATGGAGGAAGTTACCATTGATGACAATGGCTATGTAATGGCCACACTTCCTTCAAATACGGAAAAAGAAGTCCCAACGATTGGATTCTTGGCTCATGTTGATACAGCAACTGATTTTAGCGGTGCAAATGTCAATCCGCAAATTGTCGACAATTATGATGGGAAACAGATTACTTTAAACGAAAAGGCCCAGATCATCTTATCACCACAAGACTTTCCAGAACTAGCTAATTACATAGGTCACACATTAATCACAACAGATGGTACAACCCTTCTTGGAGCAGACGACAAAGCCGGAGTGGCTGAAATCATGACGGCAATGGCTTATTTAGTCCAACATCCAGAAATCAAACATGGCAAAGTCCGAGTAGCCTTTACTCCTGATGAAGAGATCGGCCGAGGACCACATAAATTTAATGTGGCTGCATTTAACGCAACAATAGCTTACACGGTAGATGGAGGACCACTTGGTGAACTTGAATACGAAAGCTTTAACGCTGCCTCTGCAAAAATAACTATTAATGGCACCAATATTCACCCTGGTTCTGCTAAAGGGAAAATGGTTAATTCCACTAAAATTGCTATGGAATTAAATCGGAAGCTCCCAGAAGCAGAAGCACCTGAACATACGGAAGGGTATGAAGGCTTTTATCATTTACTTTCGTTCCATGGTGATGTCGAGCAAACAAAGCTTAATTATATTATTAGAGATTTTGACAAACAACAATTTGAAGCTAGAAAAGCCTTCTTCGCGAATATCGTTAAAGATTTGCAGGCGAAATACGGAGAGGAAAACATCCTGCTTGAATTGAAAGATCAATATTACAATATGAAGGAAAAAATTGAGCCTGTAAAGGAGATCGTCGATATTGCTCACCAGGCAATGGAAAATCTCGGTATTACACCAATTGTTAAACCAATTCGTGGCGGTACAGACGGTTCACAGCTTTCCTATATGGGGCTTCCTACGCCAAACATATTTGCCGGTGGCGAAAATTTCCATGGAAAATATGAATATGTTTCAGTTGAAAATATGGTTAAAGCAACAAATGTCATCATTGAAATCGCAAAACTATTTGAAGAAAAGGCTTAATAATTACAAAAGACAGTCTATGAACCCCTAGACTGTCTTTATTTTTTGGCTGTGTTAAAGCTCAATGTTGATTTTAGGCACAATGTTGATTGGAACGGAAGG